>JAOUJU010000062.1 GCA_029883045.1 Rhodospirillaceae bacterium | reverse complement strand
GTGCGCCCGTCAGGACTTGAACCTGAAACCCCCAGCTTAGAAGGCTGGTGCTCTATCCAGTTGAGCTACGGGCGCATTACATTTGGGTATGTGGGTGTGATTATCTGATGCGGTTAAAGGCAAAACGGTCTGAGTATGATTTTTTTATAATTTTGGCCTCATGTGGTTTTATCACGTCGGCATCAATGGAATTGGCCTCGGCAAATGAAGTTGCTTCATCCATGGTGTCAAACCGCATTTTTACCTGCTGGCGGGTATCGCCTGAACCTGCCCAGCCCATTAACGCATCAGGGGATATGGGATCGGTTGGTTCAAACTCAAGAACCCATTTTCCGGTCTTGGCTTTGCCCGACTGCATTGCAGTTTTAGCTGGTCGGTAAATACGTGCGCGTGGCATTTTGGCTCCTGATTCTCATCTAATCTATCAACATAATACACATCGCCATCGCATCTGACAATAAATCAGGTGCCTATGGTCATAACCATAGGCCCACAGAAAGGTTAGTTCCTGCGCGGGATTACCTGGGGACTCAGCGGGTCTTGAGGGTCCTTATTTCAGGGTTTTAATGTAAGCTATAATTTTTTCTCGGTCACCGGCATCCTTAATCTTGATGCCTTTCATGTTGCCGCCTTCAACAAATTTTGTTGAATTGGCCATAAGCCCATCCATTGAGGCATCATCCCAAACAACGCCAGATGCTTTCATGCCGTCAGAAAACCTTTTGTAGCCACTGACCGTTCCAGCCTTACGCCCCATTACACCAAAAAGACTGGGGCCCATTCCATGCTTACTAGCATCCTTATAGGTATGGCAGCTTTTGCATTTTTTCTTAAACAGCTCTTCCCCGTCGCCATTGGCTAATGCGGGAGCAGACATTGCCGCTACGGAAAAAAAGGTGGCGATTACTAAAAGTAGATTTTTCATAATTTTTCCATCCTATCTATTGTTGAGAGTGGCACGAATTATAACTTAAATTAAGCCAAACTATTAATCCGCATTCCTGACCAGATCTTCAGGTGCACGCATAAACCACATTTGATACATGCTGGTAATCCACATAAAGGCAAAACTAAACGCCATGCATATACCGCCGATATAAACAACCCACGCGAAACCGGGGTGTATTTTAGTAAGATACCACGACCCGATATCAAGAATGATTGCCAAAAATGGTATGCCGGTAACAAGGCATTTAAGCCATATGGGTTTTATAAGCGCGTGGGTAAAGATAAAGCCCATGATAAAGAAAATAAATGTAATCCCGAATAGGTGGATGTGCGAAACGCGCACCAACGTATAAATGCTGACCCCGGTATCAACGGCAACTAGGTCTTGCACTACGTTATAATCAGTAAGGTTTGGAAGGTGCGGATTGGACCCATCGTGACAGCTAGCACAATTGTTTTCCAAAATAGGTTGAACGGTTTCATCGTACCCTTCCCTAGAAGCGCCGTCGTGAATCCACAATGTAATGCGTGCTGCATCAGCAGGGTCCACCATATCAATCATCGGTCCCTTAAGGGCCGATTCAAGGCGTGAATCTTCTTTTGATCCGCTGTAGGCAATTATAAGATCTTGCACCGAAAGCCCTGGGCTTCCATCGCGGGCAGCATGGGAAATATAGGTTTGCACCATCGCGAACATGTAGGCGATGCCTAAAACAAGCAACGCACCTGTAAACAGAACCCGCATGCTGGGCGGGTATTCACTGTAATGAAAATATAAACGATGGACATTAGTGCTCATTGGATGCTCCTGATACTTAAAATAATTTGTACATTATACGTCTATAATATATGCTTGGTAATTGACTGAAGTCACGGAAATGTAGTGGCGAATATACCAAAATATGCCAACATATTAGGGCATTTAACAATAAAGACCATTAATCCATTTAATAATATGGAGAATACGGAGAATACCATGAAAAAAGCATCTAAACACCTTTCCTTTGCTGTGGCCGCTACATTTTCGACGGCCTTTTTGGTTGGTGTTCTGATCCCAAGCGATGGTGCGGCTGATCATGCCGTTTTCGAAGAAGAGATACTGCCTATACTTACGAAGCATTGCTCTGAATGCCACTCAAAAGGAGGCGTGGGCCAAGTATCAAGTGGCCTTGATTTAACGAGCTACGAAGGCGTCATGAAAGGCACATCGCACGGACCGATTATTGTCCCCGGTGATGCTTTCTTAAGTAATCTAATGGTTTTAATTGAAGGGCGCGCTGGGCCAGAATTAAAAATGCCTCATGGCAGAAAAGATTTATCCAGATGGGAAAAAACCCTTCTCAGGCGCTGGATAAATCGCGGCGCCCTAAATAATTAAAATAATATCTTAGGAAAAATGGTCGGGGAGACAGGATTCGAACCTGCGACCCTCTGGTCCCAAACCAGATGCGCTACCAGGCTGCGCCACTCCCCGACGGGGCGAAACCTATGCTGTTGGCGGGTTTTTGGCAACCCCATCTAACATATTGTTTTTGTTTAATATTTTTCTATATCAAGGAAAACTATCTCAAAGAAAAACTATCACCCACATTTATCCCAAGCTTTTTTGCGGTGCCAGCCGGAATCTCTAGAACATAACGGATTGGCTTGGGCGAGGTTATAATATCTTCTGACTGGGGCGTAACGTTAGTGGCAATAAATGTTATCAGGCGGTTTTCATCTGCAAATAACATATCAAGCGACACAAACGTGTTTTTCATCCACATGGTGCCGGCACGAACACGGCCAAAATCAAAAACCATTGCATAATCTGGCGGTATTTTCTTGCGAAACATCAGCCCAAGAGCATGCTGTTCGGGCTCAAGTGCCAATTCGCCATTAAAGCAATGAATTTTCCCAGAAGAATTTATTTCAATTTTAGCAGGGGGAAAGACCACCCCTTGGGTGTGCTCTATGGTGGCTGCTTCTGCTTGGCTAACAACCGAAAGATAGAACCAAACAAACATAAACAACGCCGCGAACACCGCAACAAAAACAAGCGCAAACCTAAAACCGAATCCCTTCATAGTTTGAGATAATAGCCCGACATGCAGCGAAATAAATGCAATTACCGCAGTATTAATATTATGATAAAATAGTGTTATATATCAATATGATGCCGTACTTATTACAGGAAATTTACAGTAAAATATAATCTTTCTTGTCACTGGCCTTTGAGATACCTATTGTCTGTCAAACACTGAGAAAGCCTGTGCTTATAGGTGCGCGATCCTTGGGTTTGAACACGGATTAACTGGAGATACATTCTTTGTTGCATGCAATTTCTCTCGGGCTTGCAATGGCCGCCCTGTGGATGGCGCTGTCAGGGTATTTTGAGCCGCTGCTGCTGGGGTTCGGGGTTTTTTCCGTAGCGTTGACCGTATATATATCCCACCGCATGGACGTTATTGACCACGAAGGTCACCCCATTCACCACGGCACTAAAGTTATTCTATATTGGCCGTGGCTTATCAAAGAAATTGTAATAGCTAACTGGGATGTTGCCAAAACCATACTCGGGTTCGGCGACCCGGTAAGCACCAGCGTATTTAAAACCCCAGCTTCGCAAATAAGCGAGCTTGATCAGGTCATTTACGCCAACTCCATCACGCTTACGCCGGGAACCGTTACTATTTCAGCCGAAAGCGGAAATATTTTTGAGGTCCACGCCCTAACCCGTGCATCACGTGCCGGGGTTGAAGGTGGCGAAATGAACCGTCGCTGTGCGGCATTTGGAAATTTACCCAGTGAATCTGAAAAAGACGGTGATACATGATGTTTGCAACAGCGGCACTTGGGGTGATTGTCGCCATGGCCTTGGCAATGTTTCGTGCCTTTGCCGGGCCAACAGTGTTTGACCGTATACTTGCCGTAAACACAGCCGGAACACTTACTGTTGTATTAATTTCTGTTTTTGGATTTTTAACCGAACGTCCTGAATTTCTTGATATTGCGCTTTTATATGCGCTTATTAATTTCACTGGCACCGTTGCCGTAACTAAGTTTGTCCAATTTCAAGGTCTTGGTTACCCGGTGGGCGACCATGAAGACGGTGACGTATGATTGAGGCAAACACTGCGATTGATATTGCTAGCTGGATTTTAATTATTGCTGGATTATTTTTCACCATTACAGGAACGATAGGTTTAAATCGCCTGCCCGATGTTTTTGCCCGCATGCATGGTGCCGGAATGGTTGATACCCTAGGGATTGCCCTTGTCTTAATCGGATTGCTGCTTCACGCACCAAGTTTAATTATTGCCATAAAAATTATCCTAATTTTGGTTTTCGTTTTCTTTACCTCGCCAACCACGTGTTACGCCTTAGCGCGCGCTGCCCTGCATGGTGGGACAAAACCCGTAATAACCAGCGACAACACCCCTGATGGCCAAACGACGGAGAGCAAGCAATCGAAGACCTAATAGTCATTTCCCTGCTTTTTTTCATGGCTGGCACCGCAATATCTATGCTGTGGCTACGTGACCTTTTTGCTGTGGTTATGCTTAGCGGTATTTATTCACTTTTTGCAGCCGTACTTTATGTGGTTATGGACGCAGTTGATGTTGCGTTCACCGAAGCGGCGGTCGGTGCCGGAATTTCAACAGTTTTAATGTTGGGAACATTGGCACTCACCAAATCAAAAGAAAGAGCGCATAAAAAAATATCTTATGGCCCATTGGTTCTTGTTTTATTGACTGGCGGGGTTCTTATTTACGGAACCCTTGATATGCCGCGTTATGGCGATGCAAACGCACCAATTCACAGTCACGTGGCAAACCGCTACATTGAAAAGTCAGGCAGCGAAGTCGGCCCACCAAACATAGTTACGTCAGTGCTGGCAAGCTATCGCGGTTATGACACCCTTGGTGAAACTGCTGTGGTGTTTACTGCTGCCATTGGTGTTTTGGTAATTATTGGCAGGCGTCGAAAAAACAAAAAAGACACCCCCCAGGCCCCCAAAACAAAAGAGGGCAGCACATCATGATGCATCAAAAATCAGTTCTGCGGGTTGTTTCTAAGCTGCTTATTCCGCCAATATTGCTGTTTGCACTTTACGTACAATTTCATGGCGACTTTGGCCCGGGCGGTGGGTTTCAGGCAGGCGTAATATTTGCCACCGCGTTCATACTTTACGGTCTTATTTTTGGTGTTGCCACGGCCAGGCGGGTAATCCCCGCAGCTGCCACACGAACAATGCTTTCGCTTGGATTGTTGCTTTATGGCGGAACTGGTATCTGGTCATTGCTGTTGGGTGGTGAATTTCTTGATTATAATTTACTTGCTTCAACACCGAGCGCGGGCCAGCACCTTGGTATTTTGTTAGTTGAATTCGGCGTCGGTATGACGGTTGCTGGTGCCATGACAACAATCTTTTATACCTTTGCCGCGCAAACCCTTGGTGGTGACGACACCCCTAAGGAGGAGGTATAAATGTTTGAAATCCATGCAGGTTTATTTAATTACTGGGCTGCAATTGCGCTGATGATGGTGGGGTTTTATATCGTCATAGCACAAGGCAACCTTATTAAAAAAATTGTCGGCCTAAATATATTTCAAGTAGCGGTATTTGTTTTTTATATTTCAATGGGAAAAATTGATGGTGGAACCGCGCCAATTTTAGGTGAAGGCATCAAGGTTTATTCAAACCCCCTTCCCCATGTTCTTATTCTAACGGCTATTGTGGTTGGCGTTGCCACCACAGCACTGGCGCTGGCGCTTGTGGTGCGTATAAACCGTTCATACGGTACAATTGAAGAAAGAGAAATTATTGAAATAAACCACGCTGCCGATCATGACGAGGACACACGTTTATGACCGCAGAGCCAAATATTTTTCTTATATTGCTGGTTATAATACCGCTTATGGCTGCACCGATTTGCGTGTTGACCAGAAACGCAAACGTAGCGTGGTCAATTTCCATGGCTGTGGCATGGGCTGTGTTAGGCATTGCCATAAAGTTGGTCATGGAACTTTCAGCGCATGATAAGGTTTTGTATTACCGCATCGGTGGCTGGGACGCCCCATGGGGAATTGAATACGCACTAGACAAGGTTGGTGGGCTGGTAATTCTTGTGGTCGCGTCAATTGGCGCATTAACATTAACGTACGCCAAAAGAAGTGTTGAAAAAGAAATTACCTCTGAACGCATTTATCTTTTTTATGCCATGCTTATGCTGTGTATTTCTGGATTATTGGGCATAGCTATAACGGGTGATGCATTTAACCTGTTTGTATTTATGGAAATATCATCCCTTTCATCATACGTATTAATTTCACTGGGCAAAGATAAGCGCGCACTAACCAGTGCCTTTAATTATCTAATTATGGGAACTATCGGTGCTACTTTTTATATTATTGGTGTTGGCATGATGTACATGATGACTGGCACATTAAATATTGCCGATTTGTCATCCATATTGCCTGCCGTTGCCGATACCAGAACCATACTGGTTGCGCTTGCGTTTTTGACCGTTGGCATTTCGTTAAAATTGGCATTATTTCCGTTGCACATGTGGCTTCCTGGTGCTTATGCCTTTGCTCCATCAGTGGTGACTATATTTTTAGCGGCTACCGCAACCAAAGTTTCGCTTTATGTTCTTATTCGCATTTTCTTTACAATGTTCGGGCGCATCGATGTATTTGAAACGTTCCCATTACAGCCGGTGTTATTTGGTATGGCTTTGGCTGCCATGTTCATTGCTAGCCTTGCAGCCATTTGGCAACAAAACATAAAACGTATGTTGGCTTATTCATCTATTGCCCAAGTGGGGTACATGGTTCTGGGTATTGCCATAGCCACCGAAGCCGGACTTACCGGTGGCATAATCCACATTTTCAATCACGCACTAATAAAAGGATCAATGTTTATGGCTGTTGGTGCCATGGCATTTGGCCTGGGCGTTACCACCATAAATGATATGGCTGGTATTGGCAGACGAATGCCGCTGGTAATGGCCGCATTCGTTGTTGGTGGGCTTGGCCTTATCGGCATACCATTAACGGTTGGTTTCGTAAGCAAGTGGGCACTGGTGAGTGCAGCGCTTGATGCTGAGATGTGGCCCCTAGCGGCACTTATATTATTGTCATCACTGTTAGCGGTAATTTACGTTTGGCGCGTGGTAGAGGTGGCATACATGCGCCCTTCTCCGGAAAATGCCAAACAACCCGTTCAAGTACCATTTTCAATGCTGGCGCCAATGTGGGTATTGGCGTTGGCGTCCGTGTGGTTTGGAGCAAATGCAACATTCACAATGGACCTAGCACATTCTGCCGCAGGGCATCTTATGGAGGGGTTTTAAATGTTTACCCCTGAAACATCCATGCTTTTAGCTTTGCTGTTACCCCTTGTTGGTGGTGCATTTATATTGCTGTTGGGCGAAAGAAACCGCAACCTACGCGAGGCGGCAACCATTTTAACCTCGCTCGTTCTTTTTACGGTAGTTGTCGGGTTAACCACGGATGTAATGTCAGGGGCAACGCCTACGCTCGTAATGTTTGATATGGTTCCCGGCTTTGCCATAAGTTTTACGGCGGAACCCCTAGGGCAAATTTTTGCACTTATTGCTAGCGGTTTATGGATTATCAATTCCATATATTCAATCGGATATATGCGCGGCAATAATGAAAAAAATCAAACTAGGTTTTATCTTTTTTTCACTATCGCTATATCCAGTGCAATCGGCATCGCCTACGCCGGAAATATGCTAACACTATTTGTTTTTTACGAAGTCCTTACGCTTTCAACCTATCCACTTGTAACCCACTCTGGAAAACCTGCCGCACTGGCGGGTGGGCGTATGTACCTTGGTATATTAATGGCCACATCCATTGGCCTGTTATTTATGGGCATGATGTGGACCCTTAGCCTTACGGGAACATTGGAATTTACCCCCGGCGGAATCCTGGCTGGCAAAGCCGAGGGGCCATTGGTTGGTGTTTTGCTTTTTCTTTATATGTTTGGAATAGGCAAAGCGGCACTAATGCCCATACATCGCTGGCTTCCAGCGGCAATGGTGGCGCCGACGCCTGTTTCGGCATTGTTGCACGCAGTTGCCGTGGTCAAGGCTGGCGTATTTTCGGTGGTAAAGGTAATAGTTTATATTTTTGGTATTGATCTGTTAAATAGTGAAAGCAGCGATAACTGGCTTATTTATATTGCCGGGTACACAATTATTGCAGCGTCAATCATTGCCCTTAGGCAAGATAACCTTAAACGTAGACTGGCATATTCTACCGTAAGCCAGCTTTCGTACGTTATTTTGGCGGCCGCAATACTTGCCCCCATATCAATTGTGGGTGCGGCGTTTCATATTGCCGCGCATGCGTTTGGCAAGATAACGCTGTTTTTTGCGGCAGGCTCAATTTATACGGCCGCCCACAAAACCGAAGTAAGCCAACTTGACGGCATAGGACGCAGAATGCCTTTCACCATGGCGGCATTTACCATCGGTGCGATTTCCATGATTGGCTTGCCGCCAACGGCCGGGTTTATTTCCAAGTGGTATATTCTTTCTGGCGCACTTGAAACTGGGCAAATGTTTGCTATCGGCGTGATAATAATTTCCACCCTTTTAAACGCTGCTTATTTTTTACCTATTGTTTATGCGGCATTTTTTAAACCTGAAGTATCGCCCCCCAAACATCCGCACGGCGAAGCACCACTAGCAATAGTAATAGCAATTTCACTTACCGCTATTGGCACAATGGCATTATTCTTTTTTCCAGATATCCCACTTGGTCTGGCGCAAACACTGGCACAAACTGCGGCTGGGGGAAATTAAATGCAAAAAAATATAGATAAAAAAATGGCTAACAATACAAATAATACAACCCCCCCAACACGCCCTGAAGGCATGCATTGGTTGGTTAGGCCAAAAACTATACGCAAGTTATGGATCGGTGGAATAGCTCTGCTGGCCATTATTGTTGCAATGGGTTCATTTGCACATCCA
>JAOUJU010000346.1 GCA_029883045.1 Rhodospirillaceae bacterium | reverse complement strand
AAAATATTTTACCGGTGATGGCTGCAAGCGCGATGAAGATGGTTATTATTGGATAACCGGGCGGGTCGATGACGTTATCAACGTTTCGGGCCACCGCATGGGAACGGCCGAGGTTGAAAGCGCATTAGTCGCCCACCACCATGTGGCCGAGGCTGCCGTGGTTGGTGCACCGCACGATATTAAGGGCCAAGGTATTTACGCCTATGTCACCCTTAATGCCGGGGTTGAGGCAACGGACGAGCTTAAGCGCGAACTGGTTGGTTGGGTGCGCAAGGAAATTGGCCCCATCGCTAGCCCTGATTGGATTCAGTGGGCACCGGGGTTACCCAAAACCCGTTCTGGCAAAATTATGCGCAGAATCTTGCGGAAAATTGCGGAAAATGACTTTGCCACGTTGGGCGATACCTCAACCTTGGCCGACCCGGCAGTAGTGGATGATTTGATTGAAAATCGCCAAAACCGATAACATATGATATAAGTACGCTTAATATATGCCCCACAGGCGGCCCCCGCGCAGGCGGTCCCACCGGTGGCCCACAAAATAAAACGGCAAAGATCCCAACCTACCGGGCTTTGTCGTTTTTTTTATGTCGTGCTAAATAATTTTAAAAATCCGTACAGCGACCCTTTTGTTCCCAATCGCCATAACGCGTTGGTTCTGGGCCCTTGGGGCCGCCGAATTCTTTAGGGGCTGGAGGGGCTGGTGTGCCCGCTTGGGTGAGCACAGATTCAGGGCTGGCGTTATCGCCAGATTTTTTAAGCCCATTTTCGACTTTTTCATTGGGTTTTGGGCTGGCGTGTTTTTCTTTCATGTAAACAAGTGTAACCCAAGCGCCCTTCGTGGTATAGGGGGTACAACTTGTAGAACCTTAAAAATGGATTCATAATTTATGCCCCGTAATGTTGCCGTTGAAATAATCGAAACCGTACTTGACCGCAAGCGCACCCTTGATATTGCCGAAAAGGACGTTGCCCGTTTTGCAGATTTAAGTTCGCGTGACCGCGCCCTTTGCATTGGCATTGTCAAAACCACCCTTCGCCACCTTGGCGAAATAGATGCATTGATAGATGCCTATCTGGAAAAGCCGCTTGGGAAAAAATCTGGATCAATTCGCCACATAATAAGAAGCGGATTAGCACAATTTTTATTTATGGGCATACCCGAACACGCCGCGGTTTCTGAAACTGTTGACCTGTGTGTTGGTTCTGGTGGGATGCCTTATAAAAAATTAGTCAATGCAATTTTACGCCGCGCCACCCGTGAAGGGCGCGCGCTGTTACAAACGCTTGATGCGGCAAAAATTAATACTCCACCATGGTTGTGGGAACGCTGGGTTACAAATTATGGCGAACCAACCGCACGTGCAATTGCTACTACCCATATGGATGAACCGCCACTTGATTTAGCAATAAAAAACGATGCCCCACTATGGGCAGAAAAATTAAGCGGTCAATTTTTGCCAACAGGTGCGGTTCGCATTAGACCCAAAGGATTAATAAACGAAATAGAAGGTTTTGCTGAAGGCGCATGGTGGATACAAGACACCGCCGCGCAACTGCCGGTTCGTTTGTTAGGCAATGTTTCCGAATTAGATGTTATTGATCTGTGCGCCGCGCCCGGTGGTAAAACAATGGAACTAGCGGCCCTAGGGGCAAGAGTAACAGCCGTTGATCGTTCAGAAAAAAGGCTTGAACGGGTTAAACAAAATCTAGAACGCACAGGGCTTTTTGCCAAAACCATTGCTGGTGATGCGGCAACTTGGCGGCCCGATCATCTGGCTGACATGGTGTTACTTGATGCGCCTTGTTCGTCAAGCGGAACCATACGGCGCCACCCCGATATTGCATACACCAAAAGCGCCAACGACATTGCTAGTTTAGCTATTGTACAACAACGTTTGTTAGAGGCATCCATTGAAATGGTAAAACCCGGCGGACTGATTGTTTATTGTACTTGTTCGTTAGAACCCGAAGAAGGCGAAATGCAAATAAGTGAATTATTAAAAAACAATTCAAAGGTAGTGGAAATGCCTGTCACCAAAGTTGAGGCCGGCGGTTTTACCGAACTGTTAAACGAAAATGGCCAGCTGCGCACCCTTCCTTGTCACATGGCAGAGATTGGTGGTATGGACGGTTTTTTTGCCGCTCGTTTAAGAAAAATTTAAAAAGAACTATAGGAAAAGTTTTTATGGTTTTAATTCCGGTTAAAAAACCAAAAGCAGATAAAAAT
>JAOUJU010000061.1 GCA_029883045.1 Rhodospirillaceae bacterium | reverse complement strand
CTACCAAAATACTTTCAATTTACTTGATGGCCGTTATTTTTTCATCACTTTATGCAACCTTTGCCAATATAAAAATTATCAATTCAGATAGACAATATCAATCAAGCGCATTTGAAAAAATAGAAAATGTAATTGCCGAATATCCAGATGCCATTTTGATTGGAACATATTTATGTTCGCTGCCTGAATGCCCATTTGCAGACAGTATCAAGTTCACCCCAACCATGAATGATAAGGTGGTAAAAAAACTTAATGACTTTATTTACTTTGAGGTTGATTACGCAAAACTTTTTTATCCTGGAATTGGAAGAAAAAGCGTGAAATCTATAAATAGCTTTTTAGAATCGGGCAGGGATGTGTTGCTTGTGTCACATAACTATTATGCCTTGGATATGTTAAGGTTAGAACCTTTGGTAAAGACAAATGGACAGTCTCTTTACAGGGTTCTTGGTGTAACAGGCATTGAATGTCCTGAGCCTGACCACCGGGACGTTAAAAAACGCGATAAATGTTTATCGCGTTTTTTAAGTAACAATCCAAAGACTAGTCAACCTTCAGCAGGCAATTAACCCCAGATATCATGGGTAATATTCGCATACCATCCGTGGGCATATTCGGCTTCTTGTTTACGGAAACCATCACTTTGATCAGCGGGTGACACCCCGCCACCCTGTGATACATATTTTTCCGGTGTTGCCTTCCACACGGCAGTAACTGATATGCCATAATCAGGCGTTACCAGTGAATAACACGTGTTTGAGGTTACGGCTGGCTCAACCTCTGATGCGCCAGATAGTAACTGCACTACAGCCCAAGCACAGACCTTTGCTTCAGAGTTTGCAGCATTGCCGGATTTTGGCATGCCGCTTACAACAGCCGCATCACCAATTACGTGAACCCCTGGGATTACGGATGATTCAAATGTAATCTGATCAACCGGGCACCAGTCACCGCCGCCAGTCAAGCCCATGGTGTGCGCAATTTTTCCTGCCTTTTGGTTAGGAATAAAATTAAGCACTGCCGCTTTGTGGGTATCCATTTCAGTTGAAATGGTTCTTGCGCCTGCGTCTACTGACGTAATTGTTCCAGCATCGGTGGCTTTGACCCATTCGATATTGGTATAATTTTTCTTCCAACCTTCCATAAATGCACCTTGTTTTGAAAACTTGTCTTTGCGATCAAGAATAAGAACCTTTGAGCGCGGTTTATGAGCTTTCAGGTAATGTGCAATCATGGATGCGCGTTCGTATGGCCCCGGTGGGCAACGGAACGGATTTCCCGGTGGTGCGATGATAACGGTTCCACCATCATCCATTGCTTCCAATTGTTTTTTTAACAAAACTGTTTGGCTGCCGCCTTGCCATGCGTGTGGAGAAATTAAACTTGCGGCCTCGTCATAGCCCATACCCCATTTGAAATCGATGCCCGGCGATACTATCAGGCGGTCGTATTCAACCGTTTTTCCCGATGATAGCGAGATGGTTCCATTGGCTGCATCAAGACCGGTAACCATGTCATGAACAACATGCACACCAGCTTTGCTAAGCCCGCCATACCCATGGGTAATGGTCTTTAGATCAACCAATCCACCAAGATACGGATTGGAAAACGGGCAGGTGACGTAACTGGTTTTTGGTTCTATTAGCGTTACACGATAATCAGGCGCAAACTTTTTAACGTAGCGCGCAGCTGTCGATCCGCCAAAACCACCGCCAACAACAACAACGCGTGGACCTGTGCCCGATGGCCCCATGGCACAACCGCTAATGGCAAACGCAGAAACGGCACCAGTGGCACCAGCGATTTTCAGGAAATCGCGGCGTGAAGTTTTATTTAATTTATTATTAGACATTTTCATCCTCCCCTTAATTTCCTGTAAGTTCGCTTGCGATAGCTTCTAGCTGAGCATCGGTGTACCCCGGCGCAATGCGCGTCATGATTGTTCCTTTGCGCGCCCCTGATTTAAATTCAGTCAGAGCGTTTAACATTTGGGCTCTATTTAACCCATCGATTGATGGGGTGTGTCCTTGGCTATCACCGCCTTGGCCATGACAAACAACGCAGTTTGAAACAAGCAGCGCACTGTTAAGGTTGCCCTGGTTCGCTGCACTTCCATCTCCGCTGGCATATGCTGGCGCCGCAATTAGAAGCGCAGCACCCACAACGGCACCTTTAATTATTTTTCTCATTTTTTACCTCCCAGAGATTTAAGATTAAAAGTTCAGTTTTCTCCAATAACCATCATGTGTAATAAATAACACACTAAAATAAGTGTACATAATACATAATTTTATGGTTTAATTATATAACGAACACCAGTTTTTTTTATTAGAGAACAATAACATACGTAAATTGTGTGAAAATATATCGTCGTACCATTTTCCTTTAATGGAAAATGAATCTTTGCTTTTGATAAAATATGCTGGTAAATCAAAGAAAATCCTACCCGTTTGGGGTGTCTTGGGTGTTTGTATTATTTTTCAGGGGAATATCCATTGTCCGTCAGCGCAACCACAGCAAGACCGCAAATAGAGATGGTTGTGGCCGATAAATCGCCACTTGTTCTTTCTGGACTTGTAAAGATTTTTGAGCGCGATGATCGCTTTCATCTTGTGGCCACCGCCGCAGATGGAGAGCGTTTTATTGAAGCGGTCGAAAGGTTGAATTTCGATATTGGTATAATAGGGTGGAATATGCCCTACCTTTCAGGGCAAGGCGTGTTGCAGACCCTACAAAAATCAAGCAAAACTCCTAGAATAGTGGTTTTTACCGGCAACGCATCACCAGATATCCCGCGTCAGGTAATGCGTTTTGGTGGCGCAGGATTTTGCCCTAAAACTGACCACCCCAACGTATTGATCGAAACGGTTTTGGCGGTGGCTGAGGGTAGGATGGTTTTCCCCTTTATGGATATGAGCAGACAAGGCACAGACCCGTTTTCAAGTCTTACTGCACGCGAACAAGAACTGCTAGCATCGTTATCTCGGGGCCTCACCAATCAACAGATTGCAGGCGATCTTTCAATTTCCCTAAACACGGTAAAATTTCACCTCAAAAACCTTTATGGCAAACTTGATGTAAAAAATCGGGCACAGGCCGTAGCGTGTTATCTAAATACCAGTGGCGCATAACAAAATCGTTATAAATAAAGTCGTTACTGACTGTTCTTAAAGCATATTATACCCATCATAAGGTGTGGGTAGAATCCCACCCAAAAGAAATAACAATCACCCCCTAGCGGGTGTTTCGCCATGACCGTGCGGTAGGGTCTATTAGGCGCCAATCCTACCCCTCATAAATTCCCGTTTGGGGCAATAAATCAAAAAATGCAAACGGGATATTTGGTTTCAATTTAAGGGCGGGAAACAGGGAAAGCGTTACCATTATGCCGTTCAAACGTATAAAGCGACCTATCATACTAGGAGTTGTTGGAGATTCAGCATCTGGCAAAAGTACCATTGCCGATGGTATCGCCAATATTTTGGGTACCGACAAGGTTGTTTGCATTTGCACCGATGATTATCACCGAATTGACCGCGCAACCCGGGCCGAGCGCGGAATTACAGCGCTCAACCCAGAAGCTAATCACATAGATATTTTGGAACAACACATCTCTCTTTTGCGTGAGGGTCAGCCAATTTTAAAGCCATATTATGATCACGCCACCGGAACGCTTGGCCCATGCGAGCACGTTGAGCCTCGTGAATACGTGATTTTAGAAGGGCTTTTGGGTTATGCCACCCGCTCAATGCGCGATTGTTATGATGTTAAATTGTTCCTTGAACCTGAAAATGGTCTGCGGACTAAATGGAAACTACAGCGAGACACCAAGGTTAGAAATTATTCCGAAAATCGTGTGATGGAAGTGCTGGCAAAACGACGCGAAGACAGCGAGACCTTTATCCAGCCTCAGCGCAGATTTGCCGACATGGTGGTATCGTTTTACCCACCTGATGCCAATAATGCAGAAACTGGCGCGCATCTTAATGTTCGCCATACCCTTAGGCCGACGCTGCCGCATCCAGATTTATCACCACTGCTTGAGGCAGGGGCCGCAAAAAAAGGGTTCCGTCTAGAGTTGGCGCGTGACGAAGATGGAAAGCCTGTCGATGTGCTGGATATTGCTGGCGATATCTCAGACAAAAGGGCAAGCTCAGTAGAAGATTTATTATGGAACTTAATCCCCGAAGCGCAGCACCTTCGTGGTAATGTTGGGCGTTTTCGCGACGCAGATAACCATTTATCGATTAGCCACCCGTTAGCTCTTTCCGAATTGTTGATAACCTATCACATGATCAAGGCAGCACTTGGTCATCACGTAGTATAATTTTTTTATTATTAAATTTTTTATTCAGGGAGAAAAATAAAATGACCGCAACACACAATGAAATGGCCAACGCCATCCGCTTTCTTTCAGTGGATGCGGTTCAGGCGGCAAATTCTGGACACCCCGGAATGCCTATGGGCATGGCAGATGTCGCAACCGTTCTTTATACCAAGTTTTTAAAATTTGATCCAAAGGCGACCAAATGGGCAGACCGCGACCGCTTTGTTCTTTCTGCCGGTCATGGTTCAATGTTGATGTATTCGCTGTTGTATCTTTCCGGCGTTGATGATGTATCAATCAATGACATCAAAAATTTCCGTCAAATGGGCTCTAAAACCGCAGGCCATCCTGAATACGGCCACGTTGATGGCGTTGAAACCACCACCGGTCCATTGGGCCAGGGCATCACAACGGCTGTCGGCATGGCGCTAGCTGAAAAAATGCAAAACGCACGTTATGGCGATGATTTGGTTAACCACCACACTTTCACTGTTGCTGGTGATGGTTGCCTGATGGAAGGCATTTCCCAAGAAGCAATTTCAATGGCTGGTCATCTAAAACTGAACAAGCTGATTGTTCTGTGGGATGACAATGAAATATGTATTGATGGTAACACCAACCTTACGCTTGCCGATGACCAATGCGCGCGTTTTGAAGCATCAAAGTGGGATACCCAGCGCATTGACGGGCACGACCCGGCTGCCATTGAAAAAGCTATTGCCAAGGCTATGAAATCAGACAAGCCGTCACTGATTGCTTGTAAAACTACAATCGGTTATGGCGCGCCAACCAAAGCAGGCACCCATGATACCCACGGTGCACCATTGGGCGCAGACGAAATAAAAGGCATGCGCGAAGGTCTTGGCTGGCATGCTGGTGAATTTGAAATTCCGGAAAATGTGCTTGAAGCATGGCGCTCATCCATGGCAAGAAATTCTGCCGCACGCGAAGCATGGGAAGGGCGCTTGGCCGCATCAAAGCACAAGGCCGAATTCACCCGTACCGATGCAGGAACACTCCCTTCTGGTTGGGAAGCAAAATTAAACGAGTTTAAGAAAAATATGGCTAGCGAAGCACCAAAGCTTGCTACCCGTCAGGCATCCGGAAAAGTGCTGGAAGTTCTGACCGCAGAAATTCCGGAAATGATTGGTGGTTCTGCTGATTTGACAGGTTCGGTTAATACCAAAACTCCATCAACTTCATCTATTCTTAATACCGATTTCAGTGGTCGTTATATCCATTATGGTGTACGCGAACACGCAATGTCTGCGGTAATGAACGGGCTTTCACTGCATGGTGGGTTTATTCCTTATGCTGGTACGTTTGCGGTATTTGCAAATTACATGATGGGTGGCATTCGTCTTTCGGCCTTGATGGGAAAACGGGTTATTTATGTTTTGACCCATGATTCAATTGGTTTGGGCGAAGATGGCCCAACCCATCAACCAGTTGAAACGCTGGCGATGCTGCGTTCAATGCCAAACTTCAATACCATGCGTCCATGCGATGTGGTTGAAGCGGCAGAATGTTGGGAATTGGCATTGAAAAATGAAAAAACCCCAACCGGTATGATTTTAACGCGCCAAGGATTAAAGCATCAGCGCACCAAACACGTTGATGAAAACCTATCGGCAAAAGGCGCGTATGTTTTGCACGATGCCGAAGGGGGCGAACGCAAGGTAACAATTTTGGCTACTGGTTCCGAAGTTGAAATTGCCGCAACTGCGCGTGAAATGCTACAGGCTGATGGTATTCCAACTGCCGTTGTTTCAATGCCATGTTGGGAATTGTTTGATGCACAGGATGCTGGCTATCGTGCCTCAGTTTTGGGCGAAGGCACAGTTAAGGTTGGGGTTGAAGCCGCAATGCGCTTTGGTTGGGATAAATATGTTGGCCCCGAAGGTGGATTTGTTGGAATGAACTCGTTCGGTGCTTCGGCTCCGGCGCCTGAGCTTTACAAGCATTTTGGTATCACCGCCGAAAACGTAGTTGCCGAAGCGAAAGCCCGGCTGTAATTAATTAGAAATAACTTTTTGGTTCCCCAAAAAGTAAATAAGGGAGGAAAAAACAATGGCTCTTGTATCAATGCGCCAACTTCTGGATCATGCGGCAGAAAATGGTTATGGCCTGCCAGCATTTAACGTCAACAATATGGAACAGGTAAAAGCCATAATGGAAGCCGCCGATGCGGTTGACAGCCCGGTTATTTTGCAAGGTTCCGCTGGTGCACGCAAATATGCGGGCGAGCCGTTCTTGCGCCACCTTATTTTGGCGGCGATTGAAGCTTATCCGCACATTCCAATTACCATGCACCAAGATCACGGCACTAGCCCTGCGGTTTGCCAGCGTTCCATTCAGTCAGGCTTTTCATCCGTTATGATGGACGGTTCATTGATGAGCGACGGGAAAACCCCGTCATCTTATGAATACAACGTCGAAACCACCAAAGCAGTTGTGGATATGGCGCACGCTTGCGGTGTTTCTGTTGAAGGTGAACTTGGTTGCTTAGGTTCACTTGAAACCGGGCAAGCTGGCGAAGAAGACGGAATTGGCGCAGAAGGCACACTTGAAATGGATCAAATGCTAACTGATCCTGACGAAGCAGCCGATTTTGTTAAAAAAACCAACGTTGACGCATTGGCTATTGCTATTGGTACCAGCCACGGTGCGTACAAGTTTACCCAAGAGCCAACTGGTAAAATTTTGCGCATTGACCGTGTCAAAGAAATTAATGCCCGCATTCCATCGGTTCACTTGGTTATGCACGGCTCATCTTCTGTTCCGCAAGATTGGTTGAAAATTATCAACGATTTTGGTGGCGACATGGGTCAAACCTATGGCGTGCCAGTTGATGAAATTGTCGAAGGCATTAAATCTGGTGTGCGCAAGGTAAACATTGATACCGATTTGCGTATGGCGTCAACTGGTTCTGTTCGCCGCCATCTGGAACAGAACAAGTCAAACTTTGACCCACGTAAATTCCTAGCTGAAGCAACCAAAGGCATGACCGATATTTGCAAAAATCGCTACGAAGCGTTTGGTTCCGCCGGGCAGGCATCTAAAATTAAACCTGTATCGCTTGAAGTAATGTTTGATCGTTACGAAAAAGGCGAACTTGACGCCAAGGTGAAATAACATCAGGTTTTAAAAAAAACAAAAGGGCGGGGGAAACTCCGCCCTTTTTATTTGTTTTTATGGTGACAATCCATAGGGACAATGCACTGCTGGACGAAAGTTTTTTCCCTGCTAAGCTCAGGCGAGAATGGAGCAATAAAGGCAGATGTTAAATCAATCTGAAAAAAACAATGTAGTAGGGGTGGCGCTGGTTGTGTTTGGCGTTCTATTTCTTTCTGCAATGGACGCATTAATAAAAAACCTTATTGAAAATGGTTTTAGCGTAGCACAAATAATTTCCGTCCGCAGTTGGGTGGTTGTTCCAATGTTGCTGGTTTGGATGGTTTTTAGTGCTGGCGGTATAGGGCAGATTAAAACTAAACAAAAAGGTCTTCATTTTCTGCGGGTATTATTTGGTTTTGGTGCCCCGTTTTTCTTTTTCCAATCTTTAACTACATTGCATTTGGCCGATGCAACGGTAATATTTTTTGGCGCAACATTTATAATGACCGGGTTATCGGTGCCCATATTAAAAGAAAAAGTTGGTGTTCATCGTTGGAGCGCAATCGCCGTTGGCTTTGTCGGCATATTAATTGCCAATAACCCGGGCGGCGAAGTATTTAACATCGGTTCGATTTATGCTTTTTCTTCATCAGTATGTTATTCGCTTATGATGATTATTTCACGCAAACTTGGCAGCAGCGAAGGAACGTTTAAGCTTTTATTTTTCTTTCATGTATGGATAGGTTTTGTCGCCAGCTTAGGTCTTTGGCTGGGGGTGGGGGGCGTACAATTTGTTCCGATGGAAATGGAATTTTCCATGCTAGGTGCTGGCGTGGTGCTTGCTATATCTGCTTTGGTTATAGGCGGGCACTATTGCCTAATGCGGGCCTTCACTATTGCCCCCATCGGTTTGCTTGCATCATTTGAATATAGCGGAATTTTATGGGCAACGCTTTTTGGATTTATTGGCTGGGGCTACAAACCTGAATTTAATTTCTGGGTAGGGGCATCGTTAGTAATCGCAAGCGGTATTTACGTTGTAATGCGGGAAATAAAAGTTAAAAAAATGGGTGATGCAAGCGCAACAATGATTGATGCTTCCGGCCCTGTTGTCGCCCCGATACCACCATCTGTTTCGTATGATAAATAAATAGTTGTTATTTATTTTTTTAAAATTGTGGCCGCTTCATTAAGTAAAAAATCCCTGAACGCCTCAGCCACGGGCGAAAGGCGCTTTCCTTTTCTGTGCACCACAAACCAATGACGAATAATTGGAAAATGCAATACATCGGGTATGCAAAGACGATCCAATTGAATTTCCATTTGGGTGGCATCGCGGCTCATGATGCTAAGGCCTAGACCCGCCTGAACGCTTTGTTTTATGGCCTCATCGGAGCTTACTTCCATTCCGGTTTTAATTTCCATTTTATGGTGCTTAAAAAATCTTTCCATCGCTGAGCGGGTGCCGGAACCTTTTTCGCGCACTATAAATGTTTCGTCGCTGAGCTTGCTTACGGGGATTGAGCGTTCTTTGGCAAAAG
>JAOUJU010000345.1 GCA_029883045.1 Rhodospirillaceae bacterium | reverse complement strand
TATGGCTGGTTGTTACGCACTTATAGTCGCCGCCGGGCGCGGCCAGCGTTTTGGCGGGGATGCGCCCAAACAGTATGCCCCTCTGGGTGGCGGCACAATTTTGGGCGAAAGCATAAATGCGTTCATCAACCACCCAAAGATAGAAGCTGTGCGTTGCGTCATTAATGAAAATGACGTCGATTTATATGATGCAACAGCAAAATTATTTTCGGAAAATAAACTTTTGGAACCTGTTTTTGGCGGCGAAACAAGGCAGCAATCAGTGATTGCCGGGCTGGAAAGCATTGCATCCCTGTCGCCCGAAACCGTGTTAATACACGATGGTGCCAGACCATTTGTTAGTGATGAATTAATATCAGACGTTATTTCTGCCCTGAAAGACGCGCCAGGCGCAATACCGGCCCTAGCTGTTGTCGACACCATAAAAGAGTGCCATGACGGTTTGGTTAAAAAAACAGTTTCACGCAACAACCTTTATCGCGCACAAACCCCGCAAGGGTTTCGTTTTTCCGAAATAACCAAATCGCACATGGATTTTTTAAATAAAAACGTAACCGATGATGCCTCTATTTTTGAAGGAACGCAAAACAAGGTGTCAATCGTTGCCGGGACTGAGGATAATTTCAAAATAACAACACAAGATGATTATATTCGCGCGCAAAATATATATGCATCGGGCGGAGCCCGTGGCGAAACCAGAATAGGTTTTGGTTACGATGTTCACCGCTTTACTGCCGGAAGCGGGCTAAGGCTTTGCGGAATTGATATTCCTTTTGATAAGGCTTTTATCGGCCATTCCGATGCCGATGTAGCCTTGCATGCGCTAACCGATGCGATGCTTGGCGCAATTGGCGAAGGTGATATCGGCTCTCATTTTCCCCCATCCGACCCAAGATGGAAAGACGCAAACTCTGAAATTTTTGTTCTACATGCGCTAGATTTATTGAAGAAGAAAAATGCTAAAATTATAAATGTCGATATTACCATAATATGCGAAGCCCCAAAAATTGGCCCACACCGTGAACATATGCGCGCACACATTGGTGGAATTTTAAAAATAGATATCGCCCGGGTATCGGTTAAAGGGACAACAACTGAAAAACTGGGTGCGATGGGTCGTGGCGAAGGTGTCGCCGCCCAGGCGGTTGCGTCCGTATTCATGGGATAATTTTTTAATGATTTTATCTCACAACAACATTTTTCCGCCCCCCCCGAAATGGCGGAAAAAGCCATTATACAATATATAAGCAATATTTATTATATTATCAGACCGTCAAATAACGTATTATAAAACTGCTCTTGATTATTAAAATAATGCCTGAAATAAACGGGCGGCATATTTTGTTGGTAATTTTTATTGCAAATCACCTTGGCGGACACCGGGATTTTTGGCAATTTTATACAATTGGTTTGTGTGCACATTATAGACAGTATTGATTGCACAAAACCACATGGGGCGCTTCTATAGTTATGGATACAAAAGTTAATCTGGAAGATATCAACGTCGTCATCGTTGACGCCGACAGGACATCTCGCCAAACCATACGCAACATTTTGACCGACCACGCGATAAGAAACATATCTGTTGCCGTAAACATGCGCGACATGACCAATATACTTGATGTCAGTGCACCGGACCTGCTTATTTCCGACCACGAACTGCCCGATGGCGATTTTAGCGATTTTGTCCATAAATTGCGCCACTACGAAACCAAATACAATCCATTCCTTCCTATTGTCGCTACCGCTTGGTCGCCAACCCACGAAACGGTGCGAAGCATAATACAATCTGGTGTTGACCATATTGTCAGCAAACCGCTTTCCGCCGGCCAGCTAATGCAGCGCATAAAGGTTCTGGCGCTGGCGCGCAAACCTTTCATCGTGACCAGCCAATACATTGGCCCCGATCGGCGCAAAAAAGACGATGCCCGCCCCAGCGTTTCAACGCCTGTTGTCGTACCAAGCACGCTCAACATGAAGGCAACAGGTGCCGGCGAGATTAACCCGGCGTCCTTGCAAGAAGAAATTGATGCTTGCGTAAAACAAGTTAACATCCAAAAACTTGAACGCAACGCCCAGCAGGTAACTTTTTTGGTGGACCGCATTGTTCCGGGCCTTGCGATGGGTGGCCCCGATGAAACAGCGTCACGTTCGCTTGATCGCCTATTGTACGTATCGGAAGATATCGCAAGAAGAATGGGTGGAACGCCTTATGCTCACGTTTCTGAGCTATGCAACACAATGAT
>JAOUJU010000344.1 GCA_029883045.1 Rhodospirillaceae bacterium | reverse complement strand
CCTATCTTTATCATTGATCATTAGGGTTAATATATTTTTGAAACCGGAAATGTTTTCAGCGCCCGCTTCTTTGTATGCCTTGCTTATTCGCGTTCCTTGAGCGCGGGTTAGCTTGCTTTCCAGATTTTTACCCTTGTCGGTCAGTGAAAGTATTCTTCGTCTGCGGTCTTCGCCATCGGTCCGCTGATCGATAAACCCTTCCCTTACCAATTGGCCCAAAACCCGGCTTAGGCTTTGTTTGGTTATTTTTAATATATCCAGCAAACGGTTGACGGTCAGGCCGGGGTTGCGTTTTACAAAATAAATTACCCGGTGATGGGCGCGGCCAAAGCCATATTCCGACAAAATTTCATCGGCTTCGCCGGTAAAGTCCCTATAGGCAAAAAACAATAACTCCATGGCTTGGCGCAGCTCTTCCTCGGCGAACGACGTCTGGCCATCGGTTGGCTGTGTTAGGGTTTTTATTTCAGGCTGGCTCATGTATGGATCCGCTACCTTGGGGTAAAAAAACTGTTGAAAATTTAAGTCAGTGTTATTGACATATATGCCCAATCCTGATAAAAAACGCAAGAACATTCCGGAGAACCGGGCAATTTACGCAATATTATTACTCAATTGGGGGTAAATTCTTATGGCCGCAACACCTTATGACGATCGCGATGGACAAATATGGCTTGATGGGGAAATGGTGCCCTGGCGCGACGCCAAGGTGCACATACTAACCCATGCCTTGCACTATGCCTCCAGCGTGTTTGAAGGTGTGCGCATGTATAATGGTAATATTTTTAAATTAACCGAACACACTGAACGGTTACATAAATCTGCCAGTATACTTGGGTTTGAAATACCCTGGACAACCGATCAAATAAACCAAGCTTGCATTGAAGCATGTGAAATAAACAACATCAAAGACGGCTACATCCGCCCGGTTGCATGGCGTGGCAGTGAAATGATGGGTGTTTCAGCGCAAAAAAATACAATTCATCTTGCGGTCGCGGCATGGGAATGGCCTTCGTATTTCTCACCCGAAGCCAGAATGCGCGGTATCCGTCTGCAAACATCAAAATGGAAGCGCCCATCTGCTGAAACCGAGCCGGTTCACGCCAAGGCTGCTGGCCTTTACATGATTTGCACCCTTTCTAAACACGCCGCCGAACAGGCAGGGTTTGACGACAGCTTAATGCTGGATTACCGCGGACAAGTAGCCGAAGCAACGGGGGCGAATATTTTCATGGAAATGGGTGACGGAAAATTACACACCCCAATTCCAGATTGTTTTCTTGACGGTATTACCCGGCGAACAATTATTGAGCTTGCCAAAAAACGCGGCATCGATGTTGTTGAGCGCGTTATCATGCCCGATGAGCTAGCCAATGCGACACAGATTTTCCTGACCGGAACTGCGGCTGAGGTTACGCCCGTTGGCGCGATTGATAATCACGCCTATTCGGTTGGCGAAATAACCCTGCAGATGATGGATGATTACGATAAAGCCGTAGGCAAGGCCCCGGCCAACGCATCGGCAGCATAATTTTTAACCAAGTCGTCTAAAGCGTGCCGCCCGGTTGGTTCAGGTGGTGTTCTGAAAGTGCGCTTGTAATAAAATCAAACGCATCTTCAACCGTATCCGCGCGATGAAATAAATCTAAATCGCTAGGCGATATTGTTCCGAATTTCACCATCGCGTCTAGGTTCATTATGCTATTCCAGTATTCGCTGCCATAAAGAACAATGGGCAATTTTTTTCCCATCTTCTTGGTTGAAATAAGCGTCATAAGTTCAAAAAATTCATCAATGGTTCCAAAACCACCGGGGAAAATAATTATTGCCTTGGCCAAATAGGCAAACCAAAATTTACGCATGAAAAAATAATGAAACTGAAACGCAAGCTCGCGGCTAATATATGGGTTTCCGCTTTGTTCATGCGGAAGAGAAATATTTAACCCGATATTTTTTCCGTTTCCTTCCGATGCACCGCGATTGGCTGCTTCCATTATTCCGGGGCCGCCACCGGTACAAACAACAAAGCGTTTTGATCTTCCCTTCAAGCCCTTGGACCATTCGGTCAAACGCTTGGCCAATTCACGGGCATCTTCATAATAAACCGACATATCCAATGTGGTTTGCGCGCGCTCCAAATCGCCGCCATGCTTTTGTGCGGCCTCCATCGCTTTTTGTGCCACTTCACGTGGACGAATGCGCGCGGAGCCAAAAAAAACAATGGTATCTGAAACTTTTTCTTGCTCAAAC
>JAOUJU010000060.1 GCA_029883045.1 Rhodospirillaceae bacterium | reverse complement strand
CGAATTGATGTAATATTATCGAGAGATACTTCCACGTTATCTGATGTAAAGTTACGCAATGAAGTTGACATCAGGCGGACTAGACGGTCAAACACAACCTCAAGCATCGGTAGGCGTTCATACGACACCAACGCTGAGTTAAGAATAGCTTGGATACCAGATTTATGATCAACCTCGTCAAGTTCATCATCAAAACCAAGCAGTGAATCAATTTCGTCCTGATTAAGAACCCTAGTTGATTCACGGCCAGAACCCGGGGATGATGATGAATCACCACCACCGCTATCAAGCATCGCGGCCCATTCTGCAGCAAGACCATCACCATCGTCATCGCCAGTAGACGCAGGCGCACTGCCTGGGTCCATCGCGGCTTCCCATGCGGCTGCCATTGCATCTTGGTCTACGTCATCACCTGGGGCTGTCATTTATTGCCCTCATCCTTAATCTGGGTGCACGCTATTGAACGAGCATTTCTTTAAATAAAACATCACTTACCTTGGCCGGACTAACCGCCACATTCACCCGCTTTAACAATTCTTCGCGTAAACGATACATACCAGCTGAGCCCTTTAGGTCATCAATCCTGAGTTCACGAAGATAAACCTGAAAATTATCAACTATTCTTGGCATCAAGCCCTCTACCTTTGGAATGTCTTCGGCTTTTTCAAGCTCGAGGCTAACTCTAATTTTTAGATACACCGACTTTCGATCTCCGGTGTTCAAATTTACCAGCATCTCTGGCAGATCATAAAAAACCGCATCACCCGAAACCATCGCCTGTGCTTCATCATGCAAAGCCGCCTCTTCGCCGCCGGCTATCATGTTAATTATCGGCTGCAGATAACCAAGAAAATATGCTGCAGTTGTTCCGCCAAGAATAATGGCAAGTACAGCGGCAATAACGATCAAAAGCCTTTTTCTGCCTGACTTTTGCTCTTCGCCTTCTTCGCCTTCTTCACCTTCAAGGCCTTCTTCGTCTTCATCCAGATCGTCATCTAGTTCGTCGTCGGCCATGATTGCTCCAATTCAAATAACTTCGTGGCCATCGTGCCGTACCCAGCTTGCCAATCGTGCCAATCACGATGACTGTATGGTGCCCCATTTGCCAAAAACACCATGACGGCTAAGGCCAAACTCTTTGCAATGGGCATATAATATGACCCCTGCCCACGCATAAAACTCAGCTAACAAGTTAGGCTCTGATGGTTAACAAGTAGTTGAGATGAATGCTCACAACCATAAAAAAGCTAGTTTTTTGAGTGTGGTTAGGCCGTTATGCCTTTTGCTGGCATTTATTAGGCATGCCCGATGATATCATCACAATGCCCTGGCCCACAATTGGGCAAAACTCGTCCCGAACGTAGATTGCCTAGATAAAACAAGGTAAAGACACATCCCCTTGGTGATTGCCTGAAGGACAATCGGCAAGATCTGCCGGGAAAAGACTTCCCCTTACCCTTCGGGCGGGCGCATTTTTTACCCAACCCACAGCAATAAAACACCGTTAACTAATTGAAATTACATGAAATTTCAAATTGGCACGGTATGTGCATTTTTATTTGAAAATGTATTGCGCCATCGAAGTGCAAACAAAAAAACGGAACTTACGGTCGGGAACAATAAAATGGAAACTACATCATACATAGCGCTATCGCGCCAGCAGGCACTCCGCAATGAAATGAGCGCCATTGCCAACAACATGGCAAACATGAATACCACCGGATACAAGGGCGAGCGTATGCTGTTCGTTGATCAGCTTGTACGCTCTCGTTCAGACGCATCCATTGCCGATCAAAAGCTTTCTTATGTTCGCGATATTGCAAGTTTTCGCAACACCATGGATGGCCCACTGACCCAAACCAACAACCCACTTGATCTCGCCCTTAACGGTGATGGGTATTTTTCTGTACAAACCGCAGGGGGCGAGCGCTACACACGTAACGGCAGCCTGACTATGGACGCTGGTGGGCAATTGGTAACCCAGCAGGGTGACCCGGTTTTAACCGATGCTGGCACACCGATTTTCTTTGCCCCCGAAGACACCCAAATAACAATTACCGGCGATGGAACAATTTCCACCGAAAACGGTGAATTGGGAAAACTGAAAATTGTCAGTTTCAACAATCAGCAAGACATGTTCCGTGCCGAAGGTGGATATTTTGCCACCAACGAACAGCCGAACATAATAGCGCGCCCAAAAATAGCACAAGGCATGATTGAAGGTTCAAACGTTGAATCGATAACCGAAATGACCCGAATGATGGAAGTTTCAAGACAATACATGTCGGCACAAAAAATGATTGACCGCGAAGATGAACGCATTCGCCGCATGGTGAGCGAACTCCCAAGCTTAACTAGCGGACAATAATTAATAACAACACGGCAAGTTTAACAGGAAAAATACAAACAATAATTGCCACATAAGGCACCTGACGGAACGATAGAAGAAAGGATTAAGAAAATGAGATCTTTAAGCATTGCTGCAACGGGTATGCTTGCCCAGCAAAGAAACGTCGAGGTTGTTTCCAACAACCTAGCCAATATGAACACCACCGGCTACATGCGCAGGCGGACTGAATTTCATGACCTGATGTATCAAAACTTGCGCCGGGTTGGCTCAACATCATCGGATGCCGGAACAATAATTCCATCTGGTGTGCAAATTGGGTTGGGCGTAAAGCTGGCTGCGGTTTATCGCATTCACGAACAAGGAAATCTTAGCCCAACGGATAATACATTTGATCTGGCAATTCAGGGCAACGGTTACTTTCAGGTGCAAATGCCCGATGGCACAACAGGCTATACCCGCGACGGAACCTTTCAGTTGAATGCCGAAGGACAGGTAGTAACGCATGATGGATATGCAGTATTACCCGCCATCAACGTTCCCGATGCTGCGGTTGATGTTGCCATTAATACATCGGGTGAAATTCAGGTTAAGCTAGATGGTCAGGTTGATTACCAAAATGTTGGACAGCTTCAATTAGCCAACTTTGCCAATGACACTGGTCTAGATTCAGTGGGTTCCAACCTTTACCTTGAAACATCCTCGTCAGGCGCGGCCACAACTGCAAATGCTGGCACCGCTGGGTATGGAACAATCCTTCAGGGGTTTTTGGAAACATCCAACGTTAACGCGGTGGAGGAAATTTCCAATCTGATATCAGCGCAACGTGCATATGAAATGAACTCCAAGGTTATTACCACCTCGGACGAAATGATGCGCACCATTTCACAACTTAGATAAAACAAGGCAATAGCAATTATGGACAATGAACAAATGAAAGGAAAAATTATGAAAAAATATATATTCATATTTATTGCCGCCTTTGTTTTAGCGCCAATAAATACCATTGCCAACGAACTGCCGCAAAGCACTGGGTTCGATGAAACCCAAACAAAATTAAATAGCTTTGTGACGGTAAGCGGTGATGTTGTGGTGCTGGGAGATATTTTTTCAAACGCTGGGGAAAAATCAAGCCAAGCCATTGCCTATGCACCAAACGCCGGACAAAAAGCGGTGTTTGATGCGCCGTGGTTGGGCCGTGTGGCCAAGGCATTTGATCTTAACTGGGTGCCTACTTCTGGGCTTGAACGTGTAGTGGTTGAAAGAAGTTCCGAAGTAATTGAATCTGACGAAATAAAATCGGTTTTAATTGACCGCCTTATTGCCGAAGGGGTGGATCCATCATCGGAAATCACCCTTGCGAATGATTCAATGCGACTTTACGCACCAGTTGGTAGTGACAACGTTATACAAATTGACGACTTATCATACGATCGTTTTGGTGGCAGCTTCGTTGCAAAAATGTCGTGGCAGGGTGAAACCGGTTCACAACGTTTTCGTGTAAGAGGCCGAGTTGACCCAATTAGCGAGGTCCCGGTTATGGCGCGTCGCATTATGCGCGGCGATATAATTACAAAGCGCGATATTCGCTGGATAAAAGTTCGCTCAACCCGTTTGCAGCGCGATATGATTGTTGATCATTCGGACCTTATCGGGATGACCGCGCGCCGTACCATAGCCGCCGATCAACCCATCAGAACATCCGAAGTTCGCCGCCCGCTTTTGGTGGCAAAAGGATCAAACGTAACCGTACAACTAACCACAGCTTTGATGCAGCTAAGCACCAAAGGTAGAGCCCTTGAAGGTGGAAGCCGTGGTGACATAATACGTATTTCAAATTTGCAAACAAATACCGTTATTGAGGCTGAAATAACGGGTCCTGGCATCGCCAAGGTTAGTTCCTCAGTCAATCTGGCCATGAAGTAACATGAAAAATTCAAGGAGAACGGCCATGAATACAAAACAAAATAAAACTATACTAGCGGTTCTTGCCGTAAGCGTTGGCGCATTAACGTTATCTGCCTGCCAAACAACTTCGCGTATCGCAGAAATTGGCGATGGACCGGAGTTAACCCAGATAACCAACCCACAAGTTATGCCAAAGTACCGTCCAGTTTCAATGCCTATGCCCCAAGGACAGGTTCAAAACGAAAACCCCAATTCACTTTGGCGTCCAGGAGCAAAAGCATTTTTCAAGGATCACCGTGCCAAAGATGTTGGCGATACCTTGGTTGTTAATCTTTCGCTGAACGATAGCGCATCGCTGGCAAACTCAACCGCACGCAAACGCAACGACAGCGAAGACACCGATGTAACAAAACTAATGGGTTTTGAAACCAAGCTTGCAAAAAATAACCTGCCAGCAGGGTTTGATCCGACCAGTGTCATAAGTTTTGGCAACAACCACAATACATCGGGTGATGGTTCTATTGGGCGAAGCGAGCAAATAAGTCTAACCTTTGCCGCCGTTGTAACGCAGATACTTCCCAACGGATCGCTGGTCATTCTTGGTCGGCAAGAAGTCATGGTTAATTCAGAATTACGTGAGTTGATGGTAACGGGCGTTGTTCGCCCGGGCGATATTGAATCGGACAACACCATCACCCACGAACGTATTGCCGAGATGCGTGTGGCCTATGGTGGCCGCGGTACGCTCAGCAATCTCCAGCAACCTCGCTGGGGAACTCAGATCTGGGATATTTTGTTCCCATTCTGAGCCTTCGATCGTTCCCGTTTGGAATTGGTTGACTTTGTGTCATCCATTTCCGCAAAACTTAAGGCCGGAGTTTTTGCTCCGGCCTTCTTTTTTCTTTAATTTAAAGAGCGTTGTGTTCGCAACGGCGCACAGCTTTGTGCGCAATGCCCCACACCCCAATCAATCGTCGCGATGGGTTTTTTCCATCCGTTCATGGCGCTCTTGCGCATCAATGGAAAGGGTTGCTATCGGGCGCGCCTCAAGGCGACGTACGGAAATAGGTTCGTGGGTATCTTCACAATAACCGTAAGAGCCATCCTCAATACGTTCTAGCGCTTCATCAATTTTGCTAATTAATTTGCGCGCACGGTCACGAGTTCTGAGTTCCAGCGCGTGTTCAGTTTCAAGCGACGCACGATCAGCAATATCAGACTCCAACATAGAGCTTTCTTGAAGGTGCTGTATGGTATCGCTCGATTCACTTAACAGCTCGGATTTCCATTCAATCAAACGCTGACGGAAATATTCCTTCATCGTTGAGTTCATGAATTCTTCCTTGTCGGAAGGTTTGTAATCGGGTGGAAGTGTAACGTTCATTTGTAATATGTCCCCTAACAGGCATCGGCCACTATGCGGCCAGCCCCCACTTCGTTTATTGCGGGGGATTTATATGGAAGCTAGGCCATCTAGGCAAGGGTGCTGTGACCCCGATTGGTGGATAGATAGTGGAAAAGCCGGGAAAAAACCTATTAACTACTTGGTATATTTGGCGATTTCTACTTCTGCGCGAAGTTCTATTTCATCAAGAATATCATTTAGATGCTTATCGCTGACCTTTTTTCGGTCCGAACGTATTTTGTGGGCTATTTCAACCAGCCTTTCCTTAGGGATAGCGCCAACTAGCAGGTTGTCTTGCAGTTCCGCCAGCCTGTCGAGAATTTCATTTCCATAGGCACTTGCCTGCTTTCTAGCCCTTTCTTCGCCACCGTCGCCAGCCTCTTGCATGGCCAGTATGGCATCAACCCCTTCAACCTGAGCTTTTTCCACCACAGACGATTCGGCTGGCCCTTCGGCGCCAGAAATACCCGATGCCGCCTTCAATTGCTCGGCAAAGGACGACCCGCCAGCGCTGCCAACACCCTTTTTGCCAGCGGGCTTGCTTGGCGATTTTGTTCCGCTTGTTCCTGTAATTTTAATAGACACTTTGGCGGATCAACTCCTGAATAAATAATACGTTATTCTATCTGGTAATATTTATACCATATATCACAAGCCCTTAACTAATGAATACCTGCTGAATATCTAATTGGTATTTAACAATTGTCAGGCCACCTCTTCCAAACTAGCTATAACATCACAGTTGCATTTTACAAATATTGAGTATAGTTTATCGTAGTTATTGCGAATAATTCGCAGTTGCAATTAATTCTAAAATACATCAAATGCTCAATATTTTGCATGGAAATTGAAAAATGGCGGTTAAATCAAGTAGTTATAATAATTATAAAGTTTCGTTGGCGGCGCTTGGCGTATCTTTATTCATGGCTGGTACCAGTTTTGCTGATGGGCCGAACGGACCGGTAAATCTTTATTCTTACCGTCAATCATTCTTGATGGCGCCCCTGCTTGATGCATTTACTGCCGAAACCGGAATAACAGTAAATGCGGTTTATGCTAAAAATGGGATATTGCAGCGATTAAAGGCCGAAGGCATGAATAGCCCTGCTGACGTTGTGCTAGCCGCCGACATAACCAGAATTGATGAAATCGCCCAAGCCGGTTTGTTGTCACCAGTTTCTTCAGATGTACTAGAACAAAACATCGGAGCAAATTATCGCCATCCCGAAAACTTGTGGTTTGGGATGACCTACCGGGCCCGAGTTATTTTTGCCCACAAGGATCGTGTTACACCCGGTGAAATAAAAACATACGAAGACTTGGCTGACCCCCGCTTCAAAGGGCGCATCTGCATACGTTCGGGCAAACACGAATACAACATTACTTTGCTTGCTTCGATGATAAATGCACTTGGCAAAGAAAAGGCAGAAAATTGGTTAAATGGCTTGAAGGAAAATCTTGCGCGTCGCCCCCAGGGCAATGACCGTGCACAGGTCAACGCAATTTATGAGGGCGAATGCGATATTTCCGTTGGCAACAGTTACTATTTAGGAAATATGGCAACAAACGAAGAAAAGCCTGAAGAAAAAAAATGGGCATCTGCGGTAAACATTATTTTTCCCAATCAACCAGATAGCACAACCGCAGAAGCATCGCCCACTGCGCGTGGAGCGCACGTCAATATTTCTGCTGCTGGCATGACAAAAAGCGCAAAGCACCAAAAGGAAGCAATTTTGTTGCTGGAATTTCTTGCGTCCGACAAAGCGCAGAAAATATATGCCGCAGAAAATTTTGAATATCCCTTAAAAAAGGGTGTGGCCGTTCATCCGATGGTTGCCTCATGGGGAAAGTTCAAGGCTGATACCCAACGCCTAAGCGATATTGCCGCACTGCACATTGAGGCCACCAAAATGATGGACCGGGTTGGTTTTGATAACTAACCGCAAGCAAAAAATAGCAAAAAAAATGGAATGAAACAGTGGCCACCCAATCAATAGCTAACGATAGCACCAGAAATAATGCCAATAACAATGGCCCATCAATTGTGCGTTTTTTAAGTGCAAAAATTGATGGCTGGACCATTTCAGTTTTGCTAATTGCAATTGTGGTTTCTGTTCCAATTGTAACCGTAATCGGGCTTGCCATTGCACCAAACGAAGATATCTGGCGCCACCTTTTTGATACCGTTCTTGGACGCTACGTCAGAACTACACTTATCCTAATGACCGGGGTTGGCTTTGGAACATTTGTTATTGGCACCGGAACTGCGTGGATTGTCACCATGTGTAATTTCCCCGGTAAAAAGTTTTTTGAATGGGGTCTTTTATTACCGATGGCTGTTCCGGCCTATGTTATTGCCTATGTTTATACAGACATTTTGCAATACTCTGGGCCATTGCAAGCAATGTTGCGCGATACCTTTGCCTGGGAAACAAAATCGCAATATTGGTTTCCAGAAATAAGATCAATAGGTGGCGCAATAACCATGATGACCATGGTTTTATATCCGTATGTATATTTACTGGCCCGTTCGGCATTTCTTGAACAATCTGTTTGTGTGCTAGAGGCATCAAGGACCCTTGGGCGTGGGCCGTGGCGCGGTTTTTTCCGCGTTGCCTTGCCGATGGCGCGCCCGGCAATAGCAGTTGGTGTTAGCCTAGTAATGATGGAAACTCTTAATGATTTTGGCACGGTTGATTTTTTTGCCGTTGCCACCTTTACCGCAGGCATCTTTGATGTCTGGCTAAACATGAATTCACCATCAGGTGCGGCACAGCTGGCAAGTGTATTGTTATTGTTTGTTGGCGCCTTAGTAACACTTGAACGTATCGGTAGACGGGGGCGTAAATTCCACAATACGTCTTCGCATGTGCGCAAATTACCGGGCTATCAATTGCATGGGTTTGTAAAATGGCTGGCGGTTGTTTGTTTAAGCATTCCGGTGATTGCAGGTTTCATAATACCAGCAGGCGTGCTGGGTAGATATGTAATAGATTTTCATTCCAGCGCACTGGATGCGTCATTTTGGGACAACGTCGTTAATTCACTTATGCTTTCTGGTGTCGCCGGTTTTGTGGCAGTGGGCGTAGGAATTGTTTTGGCTTACGGCTTGCGCCTTGGGCAAAACCGGGCGGTGCGTTTTCTTGCCCGCTTTGCCGCCATGGGTTATGCCGTTCCTGGGGCGGTTTTGGGCATAGGTATAATTGTTTCCCTTGGCTGGATTGATAATTCCATCGATGGGGCAATGAAAAACAATTTTTCATTTTCAACTGGGCTTATTCTTTCAGGCACAATTGCTGCGGTTGTTTTTGGTTATTTATCAAGGTTCTTATCCCTTTCATTCGGCACGCTGGATGCTGGTCTTACAAAAATTACGCCAAGTATGGAAGGTGCCGCCAGAACCCTTGGGCTTAATC
>JAOUJU010000059.1 GCA_029883045.1 Rhodospirillaceae bacterium | reverse complement strand
CACGATCACCATCGACAATATCGTTGCCGGCCCCGCCATCGAGCACATCATCATCGTTGGTTCCACGAATATAATCATTGCCTGAATTTGGGGAAACTTCCGTTACATCATCGTCATCATCGTCATCATCTTCATGGTCATCATCATCGTGTTCATTATCTTCGATATGATGGCTGCTGTCGTTATCATCTAAATGTTCCATTGTATCGGCAAGTGCCGCAATGCCATTTGCAGCATCAATGGTGCTTGAAACAGGTTTTTTAAATGAAGAGTCATAACTATCTATCGCGGAAAATCCGAAACCGTTATCAGCAAAAGGAAACCCATTGTCATTTATTTGTGTATTGCCATGGCTGTTAATTGCGCGCTCATTGCCGATAGAGTTATCATCGATACCAAAGCTAGTATGTAATTCGTGTAAATGGTCAAACGCACCATCTAGCAAATCACCAATATTTTTTAAACCATCATCCGATCCAGAAAGGGACAGATCCGCAAGTTGATAATTTTGGGTATCATCTGATTTAACTATGCGGTTATTTTCCACAATATATTCAGATCTGTTTTCATTAGATAAAGCGTAGGCATTTTCGCTATCCAATACATTGAACGCAACTGTCCCTGCACCATGTTCAACAGCTTTATCTTCGCTGGTGTGGCGCGAATTTACCTTGTAGGTTTTGTCGTTCTTGGCGGCCATTGTTTTGGCGCTCCATTAATAACATTTGTGGCTCAGACAGTTCTAACTTAGGAGCATTCTAAGCTTAAAACTATTTTAACCATGTGACGGTGCGCACAGAAGTAAATATAAGGTGAGGACAGTGTTATTAAAAATTACTGTTAATTTTATCTATATTGTTTGTTCTTTTGTTGATTCCATTGAATATAAAAAAACAGCCCGGTAATTGGGCTGTGAAAAATAATTTTTTAATTTGAAGTACGCCATTAATCGGCAAATATATTACCGTTATTTAAAGCTATGCCATTTGTGCAAAACCAAGAGAAATGGCAACAATTGATAGCACGCCTACTGCCAAAAATATTGATAACAATCCTGATATTAGGCTCTTGGTTTCAATGCGTTTTAGCTTGCTTGAATTTTGGGTTTTCATGGGTGGTGCGCCTTTCAAATTGGTATTATTTTAAAAAATTGGCTTATGACAGATTGTCGGTCAGAAGCATTAGTTCTTGATGGTGATAATCGCACCCTAATCCTGAACCATCGCTGAACCAAAACCCAAGAAACACAATTAAAAAACCAAATTCTAGACACCAAAACCTAAGCATTTATGGGTGTTTAGACCAGCTATGGTGGTAGCGGTTAGCCATTTGTGCTAATATTACCTAATATTTTGCACTGGTTTGCGGCCATAAATTGTTCGTGGAGCGCGAAATGAATATCACCAACAATAATAATCAAAATGCCGATTTGTCGCCCACCATAGAGGCCCGGTCTATATCAAAAACCTACCGTGGTGTGGCGCTGGATGTTCACGCGCTTAGCGGCGTATCTCTATCGTTGTTTGAGGGCGAAATGGTTGTTTTGCTTGGCCCCAGTGGAAGCGGCAAATCGACCTTGCTAAATATACTTGGTGGTCTAGATCAACCTACTAGTGGACAAGTTCTGTTTCGCGGGCAGGAACTAACCAGCTTTGATGATCATGCTTTAACTATGTATCGCCGCGATCATGTTGGCTTTGTATTTCAATTTTATAATCTAGTTGCAAGCCTAACTGCACATGAAAATGTTTCGTTGGTGACGGAAATTTCCCAAAATCCAATGTCGGCGGATGAAGCATTATCGCTAGTTGGTTTGGCCGAAAGAATGGATCATTTTCCTGCTGAACTATCCGGCGGCGAACAACAGCGCGTCGCTATTGCCCGGGCAATTGCCAAGCGGCCAAATATTCTTATGTGCGACGAACCAACGGGCGCATTGGACAGTAAAACTGGAATCAGGGTTCTTGAGGCAATCGAAAACACCAATATCAATCTTGGAACAACAACCGCAATTATAACTCATAATGCAACGGTGGCCGACATGGCCGATAGAGTGATTATTCTTGCTGATGGTAAAATTTCTGAGGTTCGAAGTAACCCAGCACGCAAAAAACCATCTGAATTGTCATGGTGATTTTATGTTTATGAACTATTTAAAACCGCTGGATAGAAAATTGATGCGAGATTTGGCACGCATGTGGGCGCAGGCGTTAGCCATTGCAATGGTAGTTGGTGCGGGTGTGGGAATGTATGTAATGAGCGAGGGAATGCTTCGTTCGCTAACCGAAACCCGTGATGCCTATTACGAACGTTATGCCTTTGGAGATGTTTTTGCCAACCTTAAGCGGGCACCGGAAGGCGTTATAGGGCAAATCAAATCAATTCCCGGTGTGCGCACAGCCGAAAGCCGGATTTCAAAAATGGCAACACTTGATATGCCGGGCCTATTGGAGCCAGCACAAAAAAGAATAATTTCATATCCGCAATCGGGGCACCCATCAATAAACCGACTACACCTTGTTTCCGGTAACTGGTTTTCCCCTAACCGCACAGAAGATGTGCTGGTGGCTGAAGCATTTGCCAATGCGCATAACCTTCACCCGGGCGGAAGCATAAATGCCTTAATAAATGGAAAAAAACGTAAATTTAAAATCGCTGGAATAGTGCTTTCACCAGAATTTATCTACACCCTTCCTCCGGGCGCAATGTTTCCTGACGATAAGCGTTTTGCAATAATGTGGATGTCGCGTCCATCACTTTCAGCCATTTTTAACATGGAAGGGGTGTTTAATGATGCGGTGGTCAAGATTGATCCCGGCGCACAGGTAAATGACGTAATATCTAAAATTGATGCAGTACTTGACCCCTATGGTGGCATTGGTGCAGTTGGTCGTGACAGGCAAATTTCTGATTGGTTTCTCAAAGGTGAGATGGATCAATTAAAAACCATGGGCCGTATTGGGCCACCAATATTTTTTGCTGTTGCAATTTATTTATTGAACACAGTGATTTCGCGGTGGATTGAACTAGAGCGCGGTGAAATTGGTTTGCTTAAGGCATTTGGCTATTCATCTTTTCAGGTGGCGGCTCATTATATTAAGTTTGTAATGGCAATAACCACACTAGGGGTAATTATTGGCTGTGGTGCAGGAACCTGGATGGGCTTAGGGTTGGCCTCTTTGTATGGTGAATTTTTTCATTTTCCATTTCTTTTTTTTAGCTTTGATTTTTCTGTTTACATAATTGCTGCAGGCCTTAGCTATCTTGCCGCTTTTTTGGGAACTATCAGTGCGGTTAGAAGGGCAGCCCGGTTATCGCCCGCCCAAGCCATGGTTCCGCAGCCACCAACCGTATATAGACGGGGCAAAAGCGAAAGCCTGATTAAAGGCGCGCTTGGCCCAACCCGGATGATAGTTCGCCACATATTACGCTGGCCATTGCGCTCAGTCCTGACCAGCTTTGGTATAGGTTTTGGGGTGTGCGTTATGGTCTCGGTATTGTTTTTTCAAGATGCCATGGACTATATGATTGATACCCAGTTTACGGTAATCGAAAGACAAGACGCTTCGGTCACGTTTATTGATGTTAAATCTGTTGATATACTGGAAAATATAAAATCGTTACCCGGCGTTATGGCTGCGGAACCATTTAGATATGTTCCGGTAATATTAAAGTTTAAATCAAATGAACGACGTATGTCCATAAAGGCAACGGCGCCCGGGGGAAGACTTAACCGTGTCCTTGACGAAAAGATGAATACAGCAACCCTTCCCAAGGAAGGAATAGTTTTATCGAAAAAATTATCAGAAATGCTTGATGTTGGACTTGGGGATATTATAACCGCAGAGATTCAAGAAGGTGAAAAACCAACCCTTAATTTAGCGGTTGTTATGGTAACAGAAACACTAATTGATAGTGCGGCTTACATGGATATTAGATCCATTAATCGCGCGCTAAAGGAAAGCAATAATATTTCAGGTGCCTATGTAAAGATGGATAAAAAGTATGAACCTGAATTTTATTCAGCTCTGAAAAATATCCCAAGTGTAGCCCAAGTTGCGGTAAAGGAAACAATGATACAGGCGTTTCGTGATACAATGGAAAAAAATCTAAACATAATGATTTTTTTTAATACTATTTTTGCATCGGTCATTGCCGTGGGCGTTGTTTACAATGCTGCTAGGATTTCGTTGTCAGAAAGGGCGCGGGAATTAGCTAGTCTAAGGGTTTTAGGGTTCACCCGTGGCGAGGCTTCATACATACTGTTGGGCGAACTTGCCGTTCTTATGGCCGTTGCTTTGCCGATTGGTTCGTTATTGGGTTATGGCCTAGCATGGATTTGGGCATCATCATTGGATACCGATCTATATCGAATGCCGCTGATTGTAAGCAGTGCTACTTTTGCAAAAGCAATTTTAGTAGTGATAACAGCAGGTGTCGCCACGGCAATTGTGACCCATAGGCAAATAATCAATCTTGACCTTATCGAGGCACTAAAAACGCGTGAGTAATGGAGTTAAATAAAATGGCAGACAATCATCAACAAAGCATATCGTATGCCAAGCGTCGCATGGTATGGGGTGGGGCAGCGGCGTTGCTTGGGCTGTTTCTTGTCTGGGCTTTTTGGCCGGCCGCTATTTTGGTAGATGTTGAAAAAATTACCAAAGGTGAAATTAAAATATACGTAGAAGCAAATGGTCGGACCCGGGTCAAGGATGTGTATCAGATATCTGCTCCGGTTTCCGGTCGGGTGTTGCGGATTGAAACTGACGCCGGAGATAAAGTTGTTTCTGGGGTAACGGTGTTATCTGTAATTGAACCTGCCGAGCCTACATTTCTTGACGCACGTTCGCGTGCCGAGGCGGAGGCAGCGGTTGAAGCAGCCGTAGATGCCCAATCGCAGGCTGCTGCCGCACTTGATCAAGCCCGCGCACAATTAAAATTTTTTAAAGGAGAGCTGGATCGATCGCGCCAACTTGCGAACGATGGAACAATTTCAAAACGCGCACTTGAAAAATCCGAGCTTGATTGGGAGACCCAAACAGCATTGGTAAAAAGCGCTGAGGCAACTTACAAGGTCAGAAGCCACGAACTGCAAACCGCAAACGCCCGACTGATTTCACCAAATGCAAGACATCGCGGTAATGGTGATTGTTGCATAGAAATAAAATCACCAATTAACGGAACTGTTCTTAGAGTATTGCAAGAAAGCGCAGGCGTTGTTGCTGCGGGAACACCGTTATTAGAAGTTGGCAACCCAGAAGAAATTGAGGTTGTCGTTGATTTGTTAACTGTTGATGCTATTCGCATACGCGAAGGAGCAGAAGTTAAAATTGAAAATTGGGGTGGAGAGAGCCTAGTTGGAACAGTGCGCATGATTGAGCCTTATGGCTACACCAAAGTTTCGGTATTGGGTATCGAAGAACAGCGAATAGACGTGGTAATTGATTTTTTACAGGGCACAAAACTTCCAGTGGGGCTTGGGCATGGATTTAGGGTTGAGGCATCAATTTTAGAATGGAAAGGCGCAGATGTTGTGCGCGTTCCGGTATCGGCGCTTTTCAGAACGGGTAATGAGTGGGCGGTTTACGTAAACGATAATGGCACGGCGCGGTTACAAAAAGTAAGCATCGGCCACATAAATAACGTGGTTGCAGAGGCCGTTTCCGGCCTTACCTCAGGTGAAATGGTAATTGTCCACCCGGGCGATAAGGTAAAGGATGGCATAAGGGTATCCCCACGAGGCAAGTGATTTTTAATATTTCTTGTGTATAGATAATTCCTTGCACAATAGAAAAGGGGTTTGAATAAATGCTTTCCATCGAAAGACTTTCGCTTGAAAACGCCCAAGTGCTTATTGAGGGGGCGACCGAGCACGCAAATATCATCGGCGTTCCTATGTGTATTGCCATTGTTGATGAAAGCGGAAACCTTATCGCTTTTCATCGTATGGATGGCGGAAAAATACTAAGCGTTAGCCTTTCGCAGGACAAAGCCCGTAGCGCGGCAGTATCGCGCAAATCAACTGCGCATTATAATGATCACGCGGTGCCGGGTAATCTTACTAACGGAATCCAAAGTGCGTTAGATGGAAATTTTTCAACTGTTGGCGGCGGCATACCAGTTGAAGACGATGGCACGATAGTCGGGGCTGTTGGAATTTCCGGCGGAACACCTGAGCAGGATATTGAATGTGCCGAGGCTGCAATCGCATATTTCAGCGATGATTGAAATATGGTCAATAATTATTGCAAAACTAGATATTCTGGATTTAGCCTGCCCATTGATAGCAAAAGCTGATAAATAGCTACACGTTCATCATAGGCAGAAGAAGTATAATTTATTTGGGCATTGTTAACTTCGTTTTCTGCATCAAGAACATTAATTATGGTTTCCTTACCGGCCTCACGAAGTTTCTTTCTGGAAGAAGCTACTTCAGATGCAATATTAACTGCATTTCCGAGAAGATTTTTTCGTTCCCCCGCCGTAAGAAGCGATTGCCACGAAAGGGAGACCTGCTCTATTACTTTTCGTGTAGTGTAATCGTAGTTTTCCATGCTGGCTTGATAATCAAAGTTGCTCATATTAGATGCAGCCTTGGATGAAAACCCTGAAAAAATATCCCAGTTGGCCTTCACCACAACAGAATAATCGCGCCTGATGCCCAGTGTTGCCTGATTATCCTTTTCATAATTCGCAGACCCCACCACATCAATAACCGGAAGCAATCCAGGCGATGCTTGGTTTCTTTTTTCACGCGCAGATTCAACCGAAGTTGCACTGTTTATTAGGGCTGGGTTTTCAAGCAATGCAATTTCAATGGCTCTATCACGGTTACTGGGAATAACCTCGGCTGGCGGTGATGGGTCAACCATAGTGGCAATATCTGGGGCATGATCAAATACCTGAACGTAGCGACTAATGGAATGTTCAAGTCCACCTTCGTATCCGACACGTCGTTCCCTAGCAATTTGTAAGCGTGACTTGGCTTGCAATACATCAACAGTAACGCCAGAACCGCGCCTGACACGTTCATCTTCTAGGTTAAGTTGCTGTTGGATTGTGCGTTCATTTTCAAATGCCATTTCCACCAAGCGGCGCTGACGCAATACATCAATGTATGATTTTATTGCCTCAAACATTGTATTTTGTCGTGTGCCCTCAAGTGAAATCTCGGCAATTTCGCGATTTATCTCAGCTGTTCGTACAAGCGAACTTGTCATTCCACCGTCAAAAATATTTTGGGTAATTTTTGCGGTAGCTGTTTGCCGTGGGCGGCTCCACGGGTCACCGTTGGTATTATTTTTACGTTCCGATGGGCTATCAATTATATGTGGCCCAACATCACCAGAAATATTTACCGTAGGAAAATATCTGGCACGCGCCCGGTCCACACCGGCAACACCGGATTCAAGGGAAGCTTCTGCCTGTTTTATTTTAGGGTGCGCTGTAAGTAAGGTCGCTAGTTCTGATTCCAAGGTTTTGGCCTGTGATTGAACAGGAAATGCGTTTATCGCAAAAATAACCGTCAGCAATGATAGCGAATATGCCAACGTAGATGCACTGTCATGGATTTTTCCACCGTTGCGTGCGCTGTGGTTAAACGAAATTTTGCGATCCATTTTCAATATTCTCGTTTTTAATCACTTTAATTGCTGGTCCAATTACCGCCATCTTAATTGGCCTAATTGGCAATTTTTTAGCACACCTTTGCTTAAACAACAATTTATGCCTAAATCAGATTATCAAAAAAAACCACAAAACCCCACGAATTTAGCCATAAATAAGACAAAATAGTTTCTATAAATAATAATGAAAAGCAGCAATTAGGGGTTAAAAAACCGCTTGCGACACATTGGTCACAAGCGGTCACAAGCGGTTAAGCATAAAAAATTGAAAATATTTGTTTTTGGTTATTGTTCTGGTTATTAATCTGGCTTGCCGCCTGCCTCCATCATGTCGATATCGCTATTTTCACGGCTAGGTGCGATTCCCAATATGTAGCTAAATTTTTGGGTTATATTTTTGCTCACGCGACCTATTCCAGTAACACCGTAATCATTATATTTTTGTTGCGTGCGCATAACTAGCGCCAGTTCATTTTCGGCCACGGCTATCTTTGCCTCAATTGATTTTCGCTCTTCGTCGCCAAGATATGGATTGCTTAAATCCAATTCCATTGCAGCAATTTCATTATTCAAAATTGAATATTTGCTTTTGCCGAATGAGCCAACGTCGTTGAATTTTTGTTGATAAATTGCCAAAAGCCCAACAACTGAATTAACAGAAGCATGTGACCGCCCAGTTGCCGTTGGGCGAACACCATTGCCCATCACGCCTTTGTTTTTAGTTTCGTCAGCAAAGGCATTTTTGCTATATGATAGGCCGCCTTCGGCATTGATGCTTGCGGATATAGGAAGCGCACCAAGCCCCACCGCACCAAGGGCAATCAGCACCGCCGAAATCAGGCGGTGAAATGACCTGTATTTATTCCGGTTTGCTTTCATCGGGTTTCTCCTGTTTAATTTATGTTTATATTCTTCTACATAATTTACATATTGGAAGTGAGCAAAATCACATTTGCAAACAATATGTTACAAGTGATGCGCATCACACATATGTAAGCTAAGCTGTTGCTTGGTTAATTCGGGTAAGGTTTAATTTTGGTTCAATGGTTATTTGGGGAAAATTAATTGGTGGTGCAGCAGGGTTTGCCCTAGGCGGGCCTTTGGGCGCGTTATTGGGTGCGGCGGCTGGTCATGCGCTCGATCGGGCGCATGAAAAAACTCCTGAAAATGATCATTCGCAGCGCGAAGTTGCATTTACCTTGGCGGTGATAGCTCTTAGCGCAAAAATGGCCAAAGCCGATGGCCATGTAACGCGCGATGAAGTAGATGCTTTCAAACAGCTTTTTCATATACCCCCGAGCGAAGCAAAAAATGTAGGGCAAATATTTGATCAAGCAAAAAAATCGTCAGATGGGTTTGAACAGTATGCCCAACAAGTAGCATTAATGTTCAGGCACGAACCGTCGGTATTGGAAGAACTTTTGGGCGGCCTATTTCATATAGCCAAAGCCGATGGAGTTGTTCATCCAGCAGAACTGGATTTTTTA
>JAOUJU010000343.1 GCA_029883045.1 Rhodospirillaceae bacterium | reverse complement strand
AAGGTCAATTGCAGCATAGGCCTGCGAATTAGAGCTAGAATTGGAATTGGAGTTTTGCTGTAAATCTGTTTGGGACACGACTTGTACTCTTTCTAGACAATGGTGTTAATTGCCTGCTTGAGCCCACAATAGCAAACTAAGCACGCAAAAACAAAGCCCTTGAACAAACCTGTGGTTTATTGCTGCCTCAGAGCATAAATTTACGTGGATTTACGTGGATTATACCAACCATATACCGCAGCAACGTAGCCTGTTGGCCCGCGGGACCATGGTTTTTTGGGTATTGAATTATTGCCCCCATCAACGTATATGTCCCCGACCTAACGCCTAAGGCCAATAAGGCCAGATGTGCGCCCCTGCTGGGGGATAGTTTAATGGTAGAACTGCGGTCTCTGACACCGTCGGTCCTGGTTCGAGTCCAGGTCCCCCAGCCACCAATAGCGAACATCCCGGCACCAATAGTTTGAGGCATTTTTATTTTTGATGCCTCGCCAGTTTTCAGTTTAATCGATCAATAAAGATTACCCTAGGTGCTGATTATTTTTCAAAAACACAGCCAAACGTGTAATAATATTGCAATTGTCTTTTTGGGCGTGGGTTTGTAAATCCGCAAGGCGTAATTAGTAGGTGATACCTTTTTGAAAAAGAAAAAAAGCAAAATAACCATAGGTTGGCGTGAGTGGGTTTCTTTCCCTGATATTTCTGTAGATAGAATTAAAGCAAAGATTGATACGGGCGCACGCACATCTGCATTACATGCGTGGAATATTAAAGAATTTGAACGTGACGGAAAAGTGTGGGTGAAATTTGAAGTACATCCCGCGCAACGCAATAACCGCGATAGGGTGGCGTGTGTTGCCCCGGTTGTTGGACAACGTAAAATTAAAAGCTCTAGCGGGCATCATGAAGTTCGTTATGTAGTTAAAACAAATGTTAATATCGCAGATAAAATGCGATCAATAGAAATTACTCTTACCAATAGAGACGAAATGGGATTTCGATTATTGCTGGGACGAACCGCAATTAGGGGTCGCTATATTGTTGACCCTGGAAAATCATATTTACTTGGAAAATAAAAATCACGCTTATTGATGCGGGTATGAATAATAATAAGGAATTTAAACCAATGAAAATAGCAATGCTTGCGCGCAACCCAAATTTATATTCGCATTTACGTTTGGTTGAGGCAGCCGAAGAACGTGGGCATGAAATCAACGTGTTTGATACCTTGAAGTGCTATATGAATATCACGTCCCGTCGTCCTGAGCTTCGTTACGGTGGGGTAAAGCTGGAAGGTTACGATGCGGTTATTCCCCGTATTGGGGCATCGGTTACTTTTTATGGTACAGCTGTTTTGCGCCAGCTGGAAATGATGGGGGTTTATCCGCTTAATGAATCTGTCGGCATTGGCCGCTCACGCGATAAATTACGATCCATGCAGTTGTTGGCTAGGGATGGTATTGGCTTGCCGATTACAGCGTTTGCCCACGATACAAAAATGACTGGAGAGGTGCTAGAAATAGTAGGCGGCGCCCCTGTGGTCATTAAGCTACTGGAAGGCACACAAGGCATTGGCGTCGTATTGGGTGAAACCCCAAAAGCAGCTAAATCCGTTATTGAGGCTTTTCGTGGCGCCAAGGTAAATATTTTAGTGCAAGAATTCATCAAAGAGGCGGGGGCAACCGATATTCGGGCTTTTGTTATTGGTGGAAAGGTTGTTGCAAGCATGATGCGAACAGGCGAGGAAGGTGAATTTCGCTCAAACTTACACATGGGCGGTACTGCCAAATCAATTAAAATATCATCAGAAGAACGCAGTACTGCCATTCGTGCCGCCAAGTCCATGGGGCTTAATGTTTGTGGCGTTGATATGCTGCGCTCTAATCATGGACCTGTTGTTATGGAAATTAATTCATCCCCCGGTTTGGAGGGAGTAGAAAAATCTACTGGCATTGATGTTGCCGGCAAGATTATCGAATTTATTGAAAAAAATGCTAGTCCGGGAAAAACCAAAACAAAGGGCAAAGGCTAATTTATGCGTCAAGGTTTTGAAATTGGCGGACAGATTGTTGCGCCTGGGGAAAAGATCACCATTGATCTAAAGATTGGTTCTTTCAGCAACCACATGCCTGCGGTTATGCCGGTTCGGGTTATTCATGGCAGGAAACCAGGGCCAGTTGGTTTCATAAGCGCCGCCGTACATGGCGATGAGGTTATCGGCGTTGAGATTATCCGCCGGTTATTAAAAACCAGCGCTATTTGGCAGTTA
>JAOUJU010000342.1 GCA_029883045.1 Rhodospirillaceae bacterium | reverse complement strand
GAACGCCTGCTTCGAGCAATTGGCGCATTGTAAATGAGGGAAGAGCCATCTTCCTGGTATCCTTTTTCCGGTTTAAACGTCCACGGACTGCTGTTTTCTATCGAAAACACCGGAGCGGTTCCTGGCGAATTTGCGCCGGGGCCGCAAAGCCCGTGTGTGAATTCGCCCTTCAAATACTTATAAATTGAACGACGTGGGTGTTATCTAAACCGGAAAAAGTCTTGTGGCAAGGAAAAACAGCTAAAATCTGCCAAAGTATGACGAAATTAACGCCGCCTACCCCACGTACTGCCAGATGGCGCCGAACCGCCCGATTTAGGGCAATTACCTAAAACCTGCGTGGAGCCCGATACTGGAGAAGATTGCCCGCCAATAGCCACATCAACCGCATCAAAGGTTCCAGCAAGGCCAGTACCCACAGGCGGTAGCGCTATCAACAATACGCCAGAAAGAAGGGATATTATTACCGCATACTCAATAGACGTTACGCCGCTTTCGTCACTTTTGAATACTTTGATTTTATTGGGTATTTTTTGTTTCATAATAAACCTCGCATCACCAAAGGCATTAAAATTTGCTCTATGGACAAATGCTAGAACGTTTTTAAACAATTACATGTGACAGCCATCATAGGTATTACACCATGAATACCATAGTATGAATACAATTGTATTAATAATAGAGAAAATAGGCGCTATATTTCCTGCACTTCGGCAATGCCCGGAAGCGATCTTACGGCCTGAAGCAATTTGGGCGTTACTTCAATTTGGTTCTTGAGGGTTATCTTTACCTCTTTGGCCGGTGCAATGCGGGCAATAATATTGACCTTGCCCCGACCGCGGTTTGTTCCGTCCAACACTTCTTTCAGGCCATCTAGGCCTTTATCGCTATCAACCGCCACGGTTAAGCCCGCGGCGGTTTGTGATGCGACCTCATCAAGCGGTTTTAACGATTGCGCTGCAAGGCGCAAGGTCTCGCCCTCAAACTGGGCAGATGCACGAATGAAAAGCGATTGCCCCGGTTCTAACACCCCTTGTGATTGGGCCAATTGTTCGGAAAAGACTATTGCCTCAAACGCGCCGGTAGTGTCGGAAAATTGCACGAATGCATAACGATTGCCCTTGGCAGAAATTCGTTCCTTTTTAGAAATTACCGTTCCAGCAATGCTGACCACACCCGAACGACCGCTTTCTAAAATATCTGAAAAACGTTGGGCCTCAAGACGCTTTAAACTTTTGGTGTAAGAATCCAATGGGTGTGCAGAAAGATAAAACCCAAGGGCATCAAATTCTTCCTTTAGTTTATCCATTGGTGAAAAATCAGGAATATCAGGAAGCCTTATTGCTGGCTCGGTTGCATCATCGCCACCGAACAAACCAATTTGCCCACTTTCACGTTCGGACTGGGCAGCCTGCGCAGTACCCAGCACAACTTCTAGCCCGCTTATCATCTGGCGACGGTTGGGAACCATTGCATCAAAGCTGCCTGCACGAATAAGGTTTTCAAGTTGGCGTTTATTAACCTGATGGGCATCAACTCTTTTGGCAAAATCAGAAATGTTTTTGAACGGGCCATTTTGTTTACGCTCAGCCACCAATGCATCCATGGCCCCGGCACCAACGTTTTTAATTGCGGCCAAGGCGTATCTTACGGATATCGCTTTGCCATTATCGTCACGCTCAACCTTAAATGTTGTTTCCGATAGGTTGATATCGGGGGGAAGCAATTTAATACCCATACGGTCAAGTTCTTGGCGGTAGGCATTTAGTTTATCAGTATTGCCAAGGTCGAGCGTCATGGATGCGGCCATGAATTCAACCGGGAAATTGGCTTTCATGAAACCTGTTTGATATGCCACTAACGCATAAGCAGCAGCGTGCGATTTGTTAAAACCGTATCCTGCAAATTTATCAACTTGGTCAAATATTTGGCTGGCCTTGGCTTCATCTACGCCACGCGATTTTGCACCATCAATAAAGGTTGCGCGCTGTTCGTCCATTTCGGCCTGAATTTTTTTACCCATGGCACGGCGCAGCAAATCAGCGCTGCCAAGGGAATAGCCGGAAAGTTCTTGGGCAATTTGCATGACTTGTTCTTGGTAAATCATAATACCAAAGGTTTCGCGCAAAATTGGCTCTAACGTCGGGTACAGATAATCCGGTTCTTCTTGTCCGTGCTTGCGCAAAATATAACTGGGAATATTTTCCATCGGTCCCGGACGATAAAGTGCGACTACAGCAATAATATCTTCAAATTTATCGGGACGCAGCT
>JAOUJU010000341.1 GCA_029883045.1 Rhodospirillaceae bacterium | reverse complement strand
GGGCAGGGCTTTGCCCGTTAATTGGGTAACTTTAATGGCCATGCTCAGCACTTCTTCTAGTTCGGGTCCGGAAATATCAATATCAATTGATCTGCCGCTGCCAACCGAGCGACCAAAAAGTGACGGTTGGGTTACAAAGCCAAATGTTCCAGGTTCCTTGAAAACAGGTTTTCGGATTATGGGTATCAGCTCAGCCGCCCGGTCAGGATCTATTGCGCTGGCGCCGACAAATGTTGATGTTGGTCTAGCTACAAAAAAGAAGTTATCAATTTTGGGTGTTCCGTCTGCGGCTTCATCAGGACCAGTTTCCGATGCCCAGTATTTTTTTACCTCGGCTTCTACTTCTTCGGCGATGGAAATAGTGGTTTGTAAATTGTATCCAGGTGGCGGCAAAATGGCGCCAATAATAAGGTTACGGTTTCCTTCGGGCAGGTATTCTAACTTGGGCAACAGTGTCCACGTAACCACAGCCGCAGATACGGTTATTCCCACGACCACCCGCAACGCCAATTTTTTGTCGTGGGCGATGCGGTGGGTAAATGAAACTATTGTGTTGGTGAATTTCCCCGCCCATGCATCAAGCGATTGCAGGCGTTCAATTTTTGCCGCTTCAGGAATTTTTTGTAATAGCCTGTTGGAAAGTGCAGGAATAACCGTTATAGCAACCACAAGCGAAAGAACCACCGCCACTGATATGGCGACTGCGATATCACGAAACAACTGACCAACCTCAAGGTTCATAGCAAGTATCGGGGCAAAGACTAAAACTGTGGTAAGGGCCGAAACTAAAACTGCCCCCCACACTTGTTTTGCACCATTATATGCAGCTTCGCTGGCTGAGCTTCCTTCTTGACGAAGACGGTAAATATTTTCCAGCACAACAATCGCTGCGTCTACCACCATGCCAACGGCAAAGGCTATTCCAGCTAGCGAAATTACGTTGATTGACCTGCCCATGGCAGCCATCGCAACAAATGCACCAATAACCGAAACTGGAATGGCCACCGAAATAATTATTGTGGCGGCACCCGAACGCAAAAACAAAAGCAAAACAATCGCCGCCAGAAAACCACCAAGCCAGATATTTTGTTGCACCAAATCAATTGCTGAATTGATGTAAATTGTTTCATCATACATCTGGATAAGTTCTAGGCCCTCTGTTTTTAGTGGCCCGGAATTAAGTTCTTCAACTGCTTTGTGTACACCACTCATTGTTACGATAACGTTTTTTCCGGCATCTCCGACCGCGTTCATAATAAGGGTTTGTTCACCTAGGCGACGAATGCGCGATGTTGGCTCGCGATAGCCATAAACAATTTTGCCGATATCGCCAATTGTAACGCGCGAAATTTGTCCGCTTGCGCTATCGCTGATTGAACGAACCACAACACCACTTACTTGCTCAATTGATGAAAGCTCACCTTCGGTGCGGACCACATAACGACGCTTGCCTTCGTCAACGGTTCCGGCGGTGGCCGATGAATTTGCCGCGCGAATGGCGTTAACTACTGCTGGAACAGTAAGCCCGAAACGTGCCATGCGTTCAGGGTCAACCAGCACACGCATTTCGCGTTTCATTCCACCATAAACGTTTAACCCGGCAATACCTTGAACCCGTTCAATTCGGTCTTGGACTACATTTTCAATAAAATCACCGTAGGTATGAATATCGCGCTCATTTCCGGGCAAGCGTTTAAGGGTGAACCATGCAATTGGCCGGTCTTCGCTGTCGTGGGTTCTAAGGGTCGGTTTATCGACTTCATCAGGGTATCCGGTAATGCGCTCCAATCTGTTGGAAACCAGCACTAGGGCCTTGTCCATGTCTTGTTCAAGGGAAAATTCCAGCGTTATGTTGCCGCTGCCTTGCCCAGAACGGCTCGACATGGAATCAAGTCCTTCAAGCCCCTTTAGCACGTCCTCTTGGCGGTTTATGACTTCGCGCTCTATTTCGGCGGGGGCGGCACCGGGCCAACTGGTTCTTACTGAAAGAACTGGTTTTCTAATATCTGGGGTTAATTGGATAGGGATGGTTTGTAATGCCAGCAGTCCAAACATAACAATCATTAACACCGCCGCAATTACGGCAATGGGCCGATCAATTGCGCTGCGGATTAGGTTCATTCGCCAACTGCCTTTGCATTGGTTTCTTTTATATTTATGTTTTGCTCTGGACGCAGGCGTTCATTGCCGCGCACAACCACGCGCATGCCCGGCTCAAGACCGCCAAGCACAATAAAACGTTGGCCGATGGCTTCGCCTAGCGAGACCGGTT
>JAOUJU010000340.1 GCA_029883045.1 Rhodospirillaceae bacterium | reverse complement strand
GTGTTCAGGCTTGGTACATCTTTGTTTAAATAAGATATTGTTCCAAAAATTACATTTGGTTTGGGAAACCGCATGCAACCACTACAATTATTCGGCTACATCTTTTTGGCTATTTTAGTTCAAGTTGCAATTTTGTCGGTGGTGGCGATTGTGCGCCATATGAAATTCTTTGATTTTTTAAAACGTTTCTTTTCAGGCACGGGGATCAAACCACCAGAAGAGCCAGTGCTTGATACCATCAAAGACATTAGCGGATTTTCTGAAAACGGTTCGTGGTCTGGCCTGAGGGATTTTTACGTTACTAACAAGGTTTTTGAGGATAAAGACAAAAACATTTGTTCTTTTTATCTTTCCCCGGTCGATGGGAAACCATTGGCAGATTTTAAACCTGGGCAGTTTCTCACATTTCAATTGGATGGCGCTGTTAAAGACGGTGATGCACCATTGGTGCGGTGTTATTCGCTTTCCGATGGTCCGGGCGGTGATAGTTATAGGGTTTCTATCAAGCGCGTTCCACCACCAGCAGACAGGCCCGAACTTCCGCCCGGTATATCAAGCAACCATTTTCACGATAACGTTAAAAAAGGTGATGTGCTAAAGGTTCGCGCGCCGTCGGGCCATTTTTTCCTTGAACGCGGCACAAGCCCAGTGGTGCTTATTGGCGGCGGTATTGGCATAACACCGATGCTATCAATGTTGGTTGATGCCCTAAACTCTAACACCAATCGTGAGGTCTGGCTTTTTTATGGGGTTAGAAACAGCAGCGAACACGCAATGAAAAGCCATATTGAAGAACTGGCAAAAGAGCACGATAATTTTCATCTGCGCGTATGTTACAGCGCACCCAAAGACTGGGATAAAAAGGGCGTTGATTACCAGCATAAAGGGCGCGTTGATATTGATTTGCTGCGTCTTAGCCTTCCTTTTCAGGTTTATGATTTTTACATTTGCGGGCCGCGCCCGATGCTGGAAAGCATTGTCCCCGGGTTGGAAGATTGGGGTGTTCCTGATCAACGGATAAATTACGAAGCCTTTGGCCCGGCATCCATAAACCGGCGTTCACAAAAGCAAGAAGCATCCGGCGAGGAATTCTTAGTAACCTTTGCAAAATCTGGGATCAGCGCGGTGTGGAATGGCAGCGAAGAAACATTGTTAGATTTTGCCGAAAGCAATGGGGTTGCAATACCGTCCGGTTGCCGGGCAGGCGGTTGCGGCAGTTGCGAAACAGAAATAATTGAAGGCGAGGTTGCCTATAACCAATCCCCAGATTTTGATCCCGAACCCGGGTCGTGCTTACTTTGTGTTTCACGCCCAAAAAAAAATCTAGTGGTGGAGGCATAAATGGCCGCACCAACCAAATCATTGCTACGCCAAGAAGTCCTTCCATTCGTGGGGCAATTTATGCTGATGATTTTGGCGATATTGGCCGGCGATGAAATTTTGCACCTTTTTGATATGGTGTGGGTCGGTCGATTGTTGGGTATTCCGGGTACGTTGTTAATTATTTTTTCCCTGCTTTATTCATTACGTAAACGCAAAATGATAACAGTGGGAAGCCCAAAAGCATTACTGAATCTACATGAAACATTGACATGGGTTGGATCGTTTTTTGTTTTGTTGCATGCCGGGTTGCATTTCAACACGGTATTGCCGTGGCTGGCGACTATGTTTCTTGTGATTAATGTGCTTAGCGGAATGATTGGACAACGATTGCTTCATCGTTCGCGTATGCACATCAAAGAAATGCAAGCGCACCATCGTTTAAGTGGGCTAAACAAACAAGAAGTTGAAAGAAAAATGTTTTGGGATTCAGTTACCTTTGATCTTATGGCTAAATGGCGGGTGGTTCACTTTCCTATATCGTTTATTTTCGCGATGCTTACGCTTGGCCACATAATAAGCATATTTTTGTTCTGGGAATGGAAATGAACAGGTTCATTAAAATATTATTGTGGTTTAATCTTGCTGCTATTTTGGTGTTGGCCATAGTTTATCCCAGCCAGATGTTAAGCCCGGGACCAGTTATTAAGGGCCATCAGGAAATGGCGGCCGATTGTTTTGCCTGTCATACACCACTGTTTGGCGCGCGTTCGGAAAAATGCGTTTCCTGCCATAAGGTAGATGATATCGGCCTGCGCACCAGTAAGGGCAAACCAATAGTTAAAAATAAACCCATGGTTGCCTTTCACCAAAAACTTTTGGATCAAGACTGTGTTTCTTGCCACAGCGACCACGAAGGCGTGATTGTTTTTCGCGAGGTGCAGAAATTTTCCCA
>JAOUJU010000339.1 GCA_029883045.1 Rhodospirillaceae bacterium | reverse complement strand
TGTGATAACCGGATCCGAAGGGTTGTTAGGAATAATTACCGAGGTAACCGTCAGAATATTACAAAAACCAGATGTCCAGCGTGCGGTTCTTATTGGCTTTCCATCTAGTAGCGCTGGCGGCGACTGCGTTGCCAACATTATTGCCGCAGGTATAATTCCCGGTGCTATGGAAATGATGGACCGTATGGCCATAAGTGCGATGGAACAATTTGTTCATTCGGGTTATCCCCTAGATGTTGAATCCGTGTTGATTGTTGAACTTGATGGCCCCGAGGTTGAGGTCAACCATCTTTTACAAAGTGTTGAACAAATAGCCGAACGCGCTGGGTCAACTTTCATCCGTGTCAGCAATTCAGAGCAAGAACGCCAGATGTTCTGGCAAGGTCGAATGTCAGCGTTTCCGTCGGTCGGGCGAATTTCACCAGATTATCTGACAATGGACGGAACTATACCGCGCCATCGCTTGCCCGAAGTCTTGACTGAAATGTCCAAAATGTCGGCAGAATTTGGCTTAAGGGTTGCCAATGTTTTTCATGCAGGTGACGGCAACTTGCACCCGCTGATACTTTATGATGCAAACCAGCAAGGCGATCTTGAAAAAGCGGAACAATTTGGTTTTGAAATACTTAAACTTTGTGTACGGGTTGGCGGTGTTCTGTCGGGCGAACATGGAATTGGCGTTGAAAAACGCGATCTTATGGGCGAGATGTTTTCGGAAATTGATCTTGACCAACAGCAACGTTTAAAATGCGCGTTCGATCCAAAGGGTCTAATGAATCCGGGCAAGGTTTATCCTACACCTAGGCGTTGCGCGGAAATGGGTTGGATGCACGTCAAGGCAGACAAATTGCCGTTTCCCGACATACCGAGGTTTTAAAAAATACAAAATGGCCGAAACACAACGCCCAAAAAATGAAAATGAACTTCAGCAGATTATTGCCAATGCCAATAGCGCCGGAACGCGGCTTGAAATTATTGGCCACGCAACCAAGCGCGGACTTGGCCACCGGGTCAACGCTGATGTGCTTGTCGATATGAGCATGCTTTCGGGCATTACAATGTATGAACCGGAAGAACTGGTAATGTCCGCTTACGCTGGGACGCCACTATCGGAAATAAACTCAGCCCTTGGGGCAAAGGGGCAGATGCTGGCGTTTGAGCCGTGGAACCCTACGTCAATTTATGGCTTAAAACATAACACTGGCACTATCGGGGGGGTATTTATGGGCGGGTTCGCTGGCCCAAGAAGAATAAGTGCTGGCGCCCCGCGTGATCACCTGCTTGGGGTCAATGCTGTTAACGGTTCTGGAGAAATATTTAAATCCGGTGGGCGAGTAGTGAAAAACGTAAGCGGATTTGATATTCCAAAACTTATGGCAGGATCATTCGGCACCTTGGCCGCTGTCAGCAGCGTATCATTTAAGGTATTGCCTCGACCACAGGCGAGTAGAACAGTAGTTGTTATTGGTCTTGATGTTGATGAAGCCGGAAAAGCAATGCGCCAAGCCATGGCCAGCCCGCACGAGATATCGGCAACTGCGTACCTGCCAGCAGAAATTAGCGGCAAAAGCGAAATTGATGAATTATCTAAAACCGGTTTGTCAGCCACTCTTTTCCGGGTAGAAGGCCCGCGCCCATCTGCTGCCCACCGCGCTGGTGAAATTATTAAATTACTTTCTGCCAGCGAAGATGCGGTGGAATTAAAAAGTGAAAATTCCATTCGTTTGTGGAGCGAAATATGCGATGCCCGGTTGTTAGGCCAAAATGCAGACAGCCGTATATGGCGCATTTCGGTTGCGCCCAGTGATGGCCCCCGTGTTGCCAGATGGATTGAGGCAAACATAAATGCTGAATATTTTATGGACTGGTCGGGCGGCCTTGTTTGGATTGCCATAAATGGAGACGCCAAAGCTTACGCAGATAAATTAAGAAATGTAATTTCTGGTTTTGGTGGGCATGCAACGCTGGTTCGTGCCAGTGATGATGAAAAAAATTCCATCGGTGTTTTTAATCCCCTTAGCAATACGTTAAATCCACTTGTCAAAAAGGTAAAACAATCGTTTGACCCCAATGAAATTCTTAATCCAGGTCGTATGGGCGCAGAAGGGATAGACGCAGCATGAAAACTAATTTCAGCGATGCCCAAATGAGCGCCTCTGCTATAAAAATTGCAAATGACATACTTAGAAAGTGTGTGCATTGCGGTTTCTGTTTAGCCACTTGCCCAACTTATGTGATTCTTGGCAATGAGCTAGATAGTCCGCGTGGGCGCATATA
>JAOUJU010000058.1 GCA_029883045.1 Rhodospirillaceae bacterium | reverse complement strand
GAGCGCAGTGACAACCGCCAATTTCCACTCGCCTGCGCCGTTGGGCGGTTCCATAGTCGCAAGCCTAGCGGCAAAATCGCCAATGACGCCACCACTGGTATCTGCGCTTGTTTCGCCAGATAATTTTTCAAGTGGTTTTATTGTGGCTATCGGCCCCCGCCATCCGTGCCTGCGGTCATAAGACATAAGCCCATTACGCAAAACCCTTGTCGCAATTTCCTGCAACCTAGGGTCAAGTGTTGTGTGAACCGAAAGCCCACCTTTATAAAGACGGTTTTCACCAAATTTTTCGGCCAGCTCACGACGTATTTCCTCGGCAAAATCATCAGCCGTTACATATTCAGTTGGTGCGCGGTGACGCACGGTTAGTTCTTCTGCTTGGGCTTGGGTTTTTTCTTCTTCGCTAATAAATCCGTCTTCAGCCATGCGCGAAATAACCCAGTCGCGCCTATCTTTTGCGGCTATCGGATTGCGGACAGGATTATAATTATTAGGTGCCTTGGGCAAGGCCGCCAAAAATGCGGCCTCGGCGATGGTTAATTGATCAAGTGGTTTATTAAAATAATCAAGCGCAGCTGCTGCCATTCCATAGGAGCCTTGACCTAGATATATTTCGTTTAAATAAAGCTCTAAAATGCGATCTTTGCTAAATGCCCGTTCAATTCTAAAAGCCAAAATTGCTTCTTTGGCCTTGCGTGATATTGAGACCTCGTTAGTAAGAAGGAAATTTTTTGCAACTTGTTGGGTTATGGTTGATGCCCCAACAGGCCTTCGCCCGCTGCCATAGTTTTTTACGTTCTGCACAGCGGCACGAACAACCGATAGAAAATCAACCCCGACATGGCTATAAAAATTTTTGTCTTCGGCCGCAAGAACCGCATTGATAATGCGCCTTGGGATGGCGCGAATTGGAACAAAAACACGTTTTTCGGTTGCGTATTCGGCTAACAACCTGCCATCACCTGCATGTACGCGGGTCATTACGGGTGGCTCATAAACGGCTAGTTGCTGATAATCAGGTAGGTCGCGACCAAAATTCCAGAAAACAAAGACAACCCCGCCAAGCCCAACAAGGCCAGCAAGGAACATCATTCCAACAAGTGTTAATATTATGCGAAATGGTCGCATTTATTATGTTTCCATTAGTTATACGATTAATTTTTTAAGGTCGCGGGCAATATAGGCCTGCTTATAAAAACTAGCGATAAAATATGTCCTAGTTTTGGCAATATCACGTTTTAACCAAATATTTTGCCTATATTTTCTTTGAATATCAGTGAATTTGCGCTTCCTGAATCTCTGCAAAATGGATTTTAACCCCCTTGGCTATGGCGCCTGCCAGTTTTTCTCGGTATTTGGCATTCAACAGGTTGCGCTCATCTTGGCGGTTGGAAAGAAACCCGGTCTCAACCAGTATTGATGGAAGATCGGGTGCCTTCAATACAGCAAATCCAGCAAAACGATGAGTATTTCTAAGAAGCTTCACTTCGCGCTTTAGTTCCTTGACCAAATTTTGCGCAACAATAGCCGACTGATTCATAGTTTCGCGCTGGGCAAGATCAATAAGTATGTTGGTGACTTCGGCATTTTCAGTTGAAAGATCAAGTCCGGCAATAAGATCTGCCTTGTTTTCCTTTCGTGCCAGTGCTGCAGCTTCTTTATCCGATGCCTTATCCGATAGGGTGTAGACCGAAAGACCCCTTGTTTTCGGGTTTTTTATCGCATCAGCGTGAATTGAAATAAACAAGTCCGCGCCCGCAATGCGCGCCTTGTTCACGCGATCGCGCAAACGAATAAAAATATCCCTATTGCGCGTCAGCTCAACCCGGAAATTTCCACTTTTTTCAATGGCCTTCTTGATGTCCCTAGCCATAGCCAAAGTTATATTTTTTTCATAGGTGCCCGATACCCCAATTGTGCCGGGATCAACGCCACCATGACCGGGGTCGAGCATAATAACCTTTTTTCCATTTGCTGTTGGCCTTTTAATTGGCATCGGCATTGATATATTTTGCACATTGTTATCGCTGGGTTCGCTTGCTTTTGCTTGTGATTTACGTGCGGCCAAGCTTTCCAGAAAAACAGTTTGTGATGTTGGTGCCAAATCAATAACTAAGCGGTGATGTTGAACGGCGCTTCCTTTTACTGGCGTTAAAAGAAAGGCCCTTTTGACCTCAACCGGGCTGGTGGCATCTATAACCATGCGTGACGATCCGGGGGTAAACAGGCCATAACGATAATTGCTCATAAGGCTATTTTTCTGGTCTTTTTTTGTATCAGCGGTTTCTTTGGGCAGGCGCCATTTCACCTCTGGCAGATTTATGACCACCCTATATGGGGCCGGCAGGGTAAAAATGGAAAATTCAATGGGACCGTCAATATCCAGAACCACCCGTGTCTCTTGCCCATGAATCCCGACGCGAACATCGCTGACAACGGCAATTTTGGCCGCAGATTTGGTTTCCCCCATTGCCTTTGATTCGCCAAAAATAGCGACAAACAAGGATAACCATATGAAAATCAACGATTTCATGGTATTGCGCATTACATCTAAAGTCCCATTTTCGGCGATACGGGTAAAATTTAAGCCATTATTCGGTCAATTTCTTTCACTTTTCATTAAAAAAGCTGAAAATAGCAGTATCACGCCCTGATAGCTTATGCCCAATAACTCTTAGATTGACCATGGGGCAATAAATTTAACCAGATGGCAATTAGATGATTGTCGAACCAATATCATGGGGTTATGTTAAATTCCAACGGAAGGTTCGGCTCGGATTTTATCGATTTTCGGCCAGGAAGCAGAGGAAAGCCCAGATAAGCTGGTTTTCCAAGTTGTTTATAGGTTTCGCGTCCGGCCGGACGCATCTAGCCCGAACCACCCGGAACTGAACGATCAATGCCTTTAGATTACTGGTACCGCCAGAAAACTAAGGTGATGATTAGTATTAAAAGTTTAACCGAGGTGTTTAATTCATGCCGGGCCTAACCCTGCGCACCGTAGATCTAATTTGTTCGCCCGCCCTAGTGGTAAGCGACGGATTTTTGCGCGCGTCCGGCACACCTGAAAAATCAGCCTCTCTAATTGGTTCAGCATCTAACAAATGCGCACCAACAAATGTGGAGAGCCCTAGGAGTCAAAAAATAAATGTCGAACAAAAAAATGTTAATCGATGCCGCCCACCCGGAGGAAACTCGGGTTGTCGTGCTCGACGGAAACCAGCTTGAAGATTTTGACGTAGAAGTCGCATCTCGCAGGCAGCTAAAAGGCAACATCTATCTGGCTAAAGTAATTCGCGTTGAGCCGTCTTTACAGGCAGCGTTTGTGGATTACGGCGGCAACCGCCACGGGTTTTTAGCCTTTAGCGAAATTCACCCAGATTATTACCAAATACCTGTGGCTGATCGCGAAGCCCTTGCCACGGCCGAAGCCGAAGCGCGTGAAAAAGAAATGCTTGCCCACGAAGAAGCCGTGGATGCAGAGGATTCCGCAGTGCTAGAAACTGCAGGCGATGAAACTGAAGAAACACCAGAAAATGAAATAGATTCTAGTGATTCAAACACAATAGAAGCTGGCGCTGATGTAGATACAATTGAAGAAGATTCCGCTGAAATTACCGAAGGCAGTATTGACGCCAGCAGCGAAGGTGAAGAAAGCGCAGATGGCATTGAAGCAACAGCGCAAAGTGATGACGACAAAACCAAGGAAGTCACTAAAACAGTAGAAATTTTAGGCGGCGACGAAACTGAAGAACTGCGCCCTCGACGCAAGACACCTGATTTTCGTCAATATAAAATTCAAGAAGTAATAAAGCGCCGTCAAGTTATATTGGTGCAGGTGGTAAAGGAAGAGCGCGGCAACAAAGGTGCAGCACTTACTACGTATTTGTCACTTGCCGGGCGTTATTGCGTTTTAATGCCAAACACCGCCCGTGGTGGTGGAATTTCGCGCAAAATTACAAACTCAAAAGACCGCAAACAATTAAAGTCCATTTTGAACGAATTAGAAATACCCGACGGTATGGCTGTAATTTTACGTACCGCAGGCATTGGGCGAACGAAAACTGAAATAAAACGCGACTTTGAAAATCTTGAAAAACTTTGGAATGGTGTTCGCGACACTACGCTTAAATCCACTGCTCCGACGTTGGTGCATGAAGAAGGCGATGTAATCAGGCGCACCCTTCGCGATCTTTATACCCGTGATATTGAGGAAGTAATTGTAGAGGGCGATGAAGCCTACCGTACCGCCAAAGATTTTATGAAACTGCTTATTCCAAGTCACGCTAGGCGAATAAAGCAATACAAAGACAGCGAAATTTCACTATTTCGCAATTATGGCGTTGAAAACCAGATGGATGCTGCGCACAACCCAGTGGTTACCATGAAATCAGGTGGCTACATTGTTATCAATCCGACTGAGGCGCTGGTGTCAATCGACGTTAACTCTGGGCGTTCCACCAAGGAACGTAATATCGAAGAAACCGCCCTTAAAACCAATATAGAAGCAGCCGTGGAAGTTGCGCGCCAATTGCGCCTGCGTGATCTTGCTGGTCTTATTGTTATAGATTTTATCGATATGGATTTAAATCGAAACAACATAACGGTTGAGCGCAAACTAAAAGAAGCGCTGAAATTTGACCGTGCCAGAATACAGGTTGGGCGCATTAGCCCATTCGGTCTTTTGGAGATGTCGCGCCAGCGCATGCGTCCAAGTTTACTTGAAACCAGTTCAGAGCCTTGCCCTTATTGTGCCGGCACTGGTGTTCGCCGTTCAACCGAATCTACTGCATTGGTTGTGCTGCGCGCCATAGAAGAAGAAGGCGGAAATCACCGCGCCAGCGAAATTACGGTTCACGTACCAACATCCGTGGCGCTTTATATTCTTAACCAAAAACGCGAAGCAATTGCTGAACTAGAAGCTAAGTATAAAATTAGGGCTTTGCTGTCTAATGATGATTCACTGGTTCCGCCCGATCTACGCCTGGAACGGACTAAAAATATTGAAGGTGAAGCAATTTCAGAAATGGTTGCAACCCGGCGCGAAGAAGGAACAACCGAAGAAGCACCAAAACGCAGGCGTCGTCGGCGTGGGCGCAAATCTGGTGCAAACGATGGTGATTTTTCTGATGCAAACGAAGCTGATGAAAAGCTAGAAACAGGTTCTGAGCAACCATCGGTATCAGAGGCAGATAGTGAATCAACGGACGTAGTTGATGGTGAAGAGCGCCCTAAACGTCGTCGTCGTTCACGTGGCGGAAGACGCAGGCGTCGTTCCTTTGATGGTGAGGAAAATAGCGAAAAAACAGATGCTAACGCATCAGCGACTGCGACGGATGATGTCCAACCAGCAGAACCAGCCACAGATGACGCCGCTAAAGCTAATAGTGCCGACACCAATGACAGGCCCAGACGTAGGCGCGGAAGAAACAGAAAGCCATCTTCGCTGAACGCAAAAACCGATGATGCACCAGATGGCAAGACTGCAACTGAAAGCAAGCCCGAACCCGATGAAACTGCGGCAGTGGTAAAAAAACCGGCAGTGGTAAAGAAAAAAGCTGCGCCAAGAAAAAAAGTGGCGAAGAAAAGCGATTCTGATGAAAAGCAAGAAAGTACAACCGAGACAAAGCCAGCACCTGATCCGGTTGTCACCGCAAAAGAAGAAGGCCCTAAAAAAACTGGCTGGTGGCAGCTAGGGAAATAACTACAAACAAACTAATAAATATACGCAATTTGAAAAAAGGGTGAGACATTAACGTTTCGCCCTTTTTTTAGAAATCCATAACCTCAGTAACTGGTTCTGGGATATTCAATAAATCATAAGGAAATTTAAGTTTAACTTTTGTTCCACGATTTTCTGAGCTTACTATTTCCATCCGCCCCCCCATTTCCCTGACAATACGATTTACAATAGCTAAACCATGACCGGTTCCAACATCACCATGCGGGGATACGGTAGTTGCCTGCATATCAAGAACATCGCGTATTTGTTCTGGCGTCATGCCTACACCTGAATCACGCACCACCATGATAAACGCATTATCATCTTTATCGACTTCGGCCAGAATCTGCACCTTGCCGCCTTTGGGTGTAAACTTTATTGCATTTGATGTCAGGTTCGAAAGAACCCGGTACATTTCTTGAGGGTCGGCATTGATATCGGGAAAATTTTTAGGGATATCGGCTTCTAATGATACGCCTCTCTCTTTAGCCATTACCGCAAATAAATCGACTATTTCGCCCGCTACATTCGATACACGCGTAATCTTTTTTCCCGATACCAGTTTTTCCTCGGCATCTTTTTCGTGCAATAACGTATTACATATTTCGAGTAGCCGTTTGGCGCTTTTATCCAGCGATAAAACAGATGACATGTATCTTTTGTCGCCAAGCGAGCCCAATATTTCACTTTGCAAAAAAGAAATGTGTCCCATCATTGCGGTAAGTGGGTTTTTTATGTCGTGGGCAACCTCGGCCTGCATTTGGACGCATCTAGTTTCGGCTATTTTTTTTAATCTTATTGCTTCTTCCATTGCGGCCTCAACAGCCTTAAGGGTGGATTTGGTTTTAACGTGGCGGCCCATAAACTATTCCCCGAAAAAGTATTCAGATAATGTTGATTTGCCTTTGGCCACCGCGCCCACTAGGGGTCCGAAAAGCGTGGGCCGCATCGGTTTATCTGCTGGTAGTTAGGTTGTGATTGGGCGCTATTATTGCAACCAGAAAAAATATTTCGCATATAATATTATGCTGTGGTTATTGCTCGGCCCATTTTTTAAGCCTACCCGCGGCTTTTTCCATATCTTCGGTTGATCCGGCAAAGGAAAACCTTGCATAACGCCGCCCACGTTCAGGGTCAAAATCAACCCCCGGGGTTATGGCAACCCCAGTTTCGTTCAATATTTTTTTGCAAAATGCAGCGCTGTCATCGGTCATGGCAGAAATATCTGCATAAATATAAAATGCACCCTCAGCGTGACTTAGCTCTGTAAAGCCAGCCTTCGGCAGTTCGCTTAATAATAAATCCCTATTGGTGCGGTATCTTGCCACATTACTATCAAGTTCATTTTTGCACCCAAACGCCTTTATTGCCGCAATTTGTGAAAGTGTGGGCGCGGAAATAAAAAGATTTTGCGCCAAACATTCTATGGAGCGCGACAATTTATCGGGAAAAACCATCCACCCCAGTCGCCATCCGGTCATCGAATAATATTTCGAAAAACTGTTAACAATTAGGCATTCACTATCAAATTCAGCCATTGAGTGTGCATTTTTCTCAAAAGTAATGCCGTGATATATCTCATCAGAAATAATTCTTATGCCCCGCTCTTGGCAATAATTGGACAAATCCCTTAAGCCTTTTTCAGAAATCATTGTTCCCGTAGGGTTTGATGGACTAGCAACTATTAACCCGTCAATGTTGCCCTTTACCCGCCCTAATAATTCAGGGGTTGGTTGATAATTTGTTTCTGGGCCGGTTTCGATGTTTATCACCTCAACATCAAGCGCTTTTAAAATATTGCGATAAGCTGGGTATCCAGGGCTGGCCAACGCGACCTTATCGCCAGCATCAAATGCGGCAAGAAACGAAAGTATAAAACCGCCAGATGATCCCGTGGTAATGCAAATATTGTCTGCTCCGATATCGACCGCATAGGCATTTTTATAATGTTGGGAAATTCGTTCGCGCAACTGCGGCAAACCAAATGCATCGGTATAGCCAATCAAGTTAGTATCTAGCGCTTTTGTGGCTGCTTTCAAAACTACATTTGGTGCCGGGGTTGATGGTTGGCCGACCTCAAGATGAAGTATATCCTTGCCTGCAGCTTCGGCCATGTTGGCCGCGCGCATTACATCCATAACCATGAATGGCTGAATTAACCCGCGCTTTGCCACCTTAAGAGCCATTATTCAATATTCCCTAAAATTTGTTTATGTCTGCTTAGCTTGAAACCCGGCACCATACATAAAAAAGCCGCAAATTTATATCAAACATATATAGTTTAATAACGGATTATGGGACTTTATCCCGGATAATAAACTTTTTTTCGCATGATCAGTGTATTTTGGATAATATTAACTCTATGAATAGTGCCTCGTTTCATTTTTTTTGTTTTATTTCCCGCAAAACAATAATGCTGACGGGTGCGATGGTTATTGCTTTGGCAATAATTTTCCCCGAATTTGCAACTGCCCAAGGCACCAGACAACCTCGTCTTATTCGCGATGGCGAAACTGAACATATTATTCGCACCATGGCCTCGCCATTGTTTTCTGCGGCTGGGCTTGATCCTGCGTCAGTGCAAATAATTCTAGTAGAAGACAATACCCTTAATGCATTTGTTTCCGGTGGAATGAATATTTTTATTCACACTGGATTAATTACTGAAAGCGAAAGCCCTGAAGCGCTGATTGGTGTAATCGCCCATGAAACAGGACACATCCAAGGCGGGCATCTAGTGCGAACCCGCGATGCCGTAAACAAGGCAAATACCATTGCCACAATTACGACCATACTGGGCACTGCAGCCGCCATCGGTAGCGGTCGTTCAGATGTTGCCACTGCATCAATGCTAGGCGGGCAAGGCATTGCCACCAGAAACCTTTTAAAGTTTTCTCGCACGCAAGAATCGGCTGCTGATTATGCGGCGCTTCGTTTGCTGGACGCCACCAGCACCACGGCAACGGGGCTCGAGAATTTTTTAGAAAAATTAAAAGGCCAAGACCTTGTATCGCCACGGTTTCAAGACCCATACATGCTGACCCATCCGTTAACCACGGAACGTATTTCAGCCATTAAGGAACATATTAATACATCCCCCAATTCTAATGCTAAGGTTTCGCCCCAAACAAAAGATAATTATGACAGAATGGTAGCCAAACTTTTTGGGTATATTCATCCATTTAATCAGGTTTTGCAGCGTTACCCAGAAAGCGATAAATCAATTCCAGCACGATATGCCCGCGCCATTGCGCACTATCGCAAAGCTAATATTGATAATGTGGTTTCTTTAATGAACGGTTTAATAAAAGAGGCCCCCGCTAACCCTTATTTCTATGAAATGCGCGGCCAAGCGCTTTTTGAAAATGCCCGCGCGTTAGATGCCCTGCCCGATTATAAAAAAGCATACGAGCTTGCCCCCAATGATGCATTATTGGCACTAGGGCTTGCCCGGGTTGAAC
>JAOUJU010000337.1 GCA_029883045.1 Rhodospirillaceae bacterium | reverse complement strand
AAGTGAATCAAGCATTTGTGCAGAAATTTCCGAACCTGCGTCACTGCTATGGGAAACCATGTCTTCAACATCGTCGTCAGTGGATTCTCCCCGTGATTGACGCCACAACACCTCGAGAACCTTTATGGCAATCGCAAGATGATTAGCTGGAGAGAGCGATTGCAGATCGCTTTTTGCAGCCTTCCTTCCCCATTCAGGCATTGAGGCCGTTACCTCTGCCCCAATAAGCACAACCGCCCAAGATAAATACATCCAGATAAGAAAAATAGGTATTACCGAAACCGCACCATAAAGCGTTTGGTAGGCAGGAAATACTTCAACGTAAAATGCAAAACCTTTCCTGACCAAGGCAAACAACAACCCCGCCGATATACCGCCCACAAGCGCATGAATTACCCTTACCGGACGATATGGAACAATCGCATAAAAAACACTAAAGGCAAAAATTGCCAATACAGTTGGAATGGATCTGGTCATGACCCACCCTATTCCGGAAAGATTGCTAACGTCTGTCATTTTGGTAATGGCGAATAGATACGTTGCCAAAGATAGGCTTCCGCCCATCAACATAGGCCCCATGGTCAACACTGCCCAAAACATCATCATGCGCGGAATAAATGCGCGTTTAGATTTGACCCGGAAAATATCGTTCAACGCAGCCTCAATGGTTGCCAATAGCATAATCGCAACCAACGCAAGGGCAACAATTCCAATAGCCGTAAGGCCGCCTGCCTTGCCGACAAAATTAGCAAAATGCTCCTGTACGCTGCTAATTGTTTCGGGCAAGAAAGCATCAAAAACTAGCCCCTGAAGACGATCACGGATGTTATCAAAAACCGGAAATGCCCTTAATATGGCAAAAGCTATAGCACCCAATGGAACAATGGCCAGAAGCGACGTGTAGCTTAATGATGCCGCAATACGCATCCCGCCATCATTGCCAAACCGCTTGAAGACCAGACGTGAAAAATTAACAAAATCTGCAATAAAACCGCTATTAATTATGGAATTTGCGTTATTTGACTTAGATTGGGGTGTTGTTTGTTTGTCTGTCATCTTTGTATCATGCAACCGTCTGTTAACCCGATTTGGGGCATCATACACCGATGCGCGAAAACCCCAAAGCAATGAAAAACAATCAAATTTCCTACTTTCTTGTGCTTTTTGCCAAGAGTAGTTTGGTGTAAAGTGCTTCTGAGGGCCGAAATATAGGACCGAACTAAATAAAACCTTTGTAATAAATGGGAAAAAAATGACCAACACCAAACCATTAATGGCTGGAAAACGCGGGCTTATTATGGGCGTAGCCAACAACCGTTCAATCGCATGGGGAATAGCCAGCCACCTTCATAGCCAAGGGGCCGAACTGGCGCTGACCTATCAGGGCGATGCCTTAAAAAAACGGGTCGAACCGTTAGCCGAGGAATTAGGATCTGATTTTATTATTCCTTGCGACGTTACCGATTACGCCAGCCTTGAAACAGCGTTCGCAGAAATAAAATCACGCTGGGGCAGCTTAGATTTTGTTGTGCATGCGGTTGCCTATTCTGACAAAGACGAATTAAAGGGTCGCTACATTGATACCACGCGCGAAAATTTTCTTAACTCAATGGAAATTTCCGTATTTTCCTTCACTCATGTGGCAAAACACGCACAGCCGCTACTTAATCCCGGCGGGTCATTGTTAACACTTACCTACTACGGTGCCGAAAAGGTAATCCCACATTATAATGTTATGGGTGTGGCTAAGGCGGCGCTTGAAGCAAGCGTGCGTTACCTAGCCGAAGATTTGGGTAAGGATGGGATACGGGTTAATGCCCTATCGGCTGGGCCGATGAAAACGTTGGCTGCAAGCGGTATTGGTGATTTCAGATATATTATGAAATGGAACGAATATAATTCACCCATGCGACGCAACGTTACACTTGATGATGTTGGTGGTGCGGGCCTTTATCTGCTGTCACCATTAGCTAGCGGTGTAACTGGTGAAATTCATTATGTAGATTGCGGATACAATGTAGTCGGCATGAAAGCAGCCGATGCGCCAGACATTTCAACCGTATAAAAAAGGAACAATCTAATGCCCGGAAACACATTTGGTGAAATGTTCCGACTAACTACATTCGGTGAAAGCCATGGACCCGCAATTGGTGGGGTGGTTGACGGTTGCCCGCCGGGAATTCAACTTTCGGAAAAAGATATCCAGCCATTTTTGGACAAGCGCAGGCCCGGGCAATCGCGCTTTACCACCCAACGCAAAGAGCCGGACAAAATTGAAATACTTTCCGGGGTA
>JAOUJU010000338.1 GCA_029883045.1 Rhodospirillaceae bacterium | reverse complement strand
TGTATCTGGCAACCCTACAGTTTGTGGGCGTACAGCTTGGAATAAGTGGCAAGGCAAGCACCTACACGATGATTTTAACAGGCCAATTTATGAAGATGCCGAGTTTGTAAAATGGACTGAAATAATCCCCGCAACCGAAACCGAAGCGGAAACAATCAAAGAGCATGGTTATCATACCGACAGCTTACCCCAAGGCATAACCCCGCCACAGGATGCAATCTACACAACGCAGGAAAGGCGCAAGCTAAACCCTGATTATGTAGAAGGGCAAGCATATACCCCGCGCATGGATAGGCCCGAATGGGATGCTATTGGCCTTTGCGGGATTTTACCTATTCATAACGGCCAACCCGTAAACCCAAACTGGAAACAGATGGATGCGGTTAGTGCGAACATAACTAATTGGCTGGTGAAATAAAATGAAACAAGCAAAAGTTAAGGGGCGGAAATGAAGGGCAAATACCGCAAAACATAAAAAGGCATAAAAAATAAAAATGGAAAAGCGCAAAAATTTTATGGCGTTTGTCGAAATTTGGAACAAGGAACAAGAATTACAAACCCCAACCCACCACAAACAAATATGTAAATGGTTAGAAAGCGCATGGGGCGGAAAAAAACGCGAACTTTTGTTAATGGCGTTTCGCAATTCGGGCAAATCAACCTTGGTGGGGCTTTTTTGCGCATGGGTTTTATATGAAAACCCCAACGTGCGCATTATGGTGTTGGCGGCCGATCTGGCGCTGGCGCGCAAAATGACGCGTAATGTCAAACGTATTATTGAACGCCATCCAATGTGCGCGGGCCTAAAACCCAAACGGGTTGATCAATGGGCGTCTGATCAATTCACCGTTAACCGCACGCTTGAACTGCGCGACCCATCCATGTTGGCCAAGGGTATATCGGCCAACGTAACCGGTTCGCGCGCAGACGTGGTAATTTGCGATGATGTTGAGGTACCAAATACATGCGACAGCGCACCCAAACGCGATGATTTGCGTGAACGCTTAAGCGAAATTGAATACGTAATGGTTCCGGGCGGCCTGCAGCTTTATGTTGGCACACCGCACACGGTCCACACCATTTACGCCAAGGAAAAGATAGGCGACAGCGAAGATAACCCCCCGTTTTTGGCGGGGTTTAATCGCCTTGAAATACCGTTGTTGGGCAAGGGGGGCAAACCGGTTTGGCCCGAACGGTTCGATGTTAAAAAAATTGCTTCTATTAAACGTCGCACCGGGCCAAATAAATTTCGCGCGCAAATGTTGCTTGAACCCGTCGATATTCGTGATGGGCGCTTAGATAGCAGTTTATTAAAACCCTACAGCGGTGAAATAAAATATAGCGAAATGAACGGCCATGCGGTGCTTAGCATCAATGGGCAAAAAATGGTATCAGCTAGTTGCTGGTGGGACCCGTCATTTGGCTCGCCTAATCGCGGTGACGGTGCGGTAATTGCTGCGGTGTTTACCTGTGAACATGGTGAATATTGGCTGCATGACATCAAGTATCTGACCCATGATGAAAAAATTATAAACCAAGTATCCGAAGCCCAGCAGCTGTGTAACGGGGCGGCAGATTTTGTTAATCAACTGCACCTGCCCAGCGTTTTACTCGAAAGCAACGGAATTGGTAAATTTTTACCAACAATGTTGCGCAACACATTTGCTGAGATGGGCGTGACGGCAGCGGTGGTGGAACACCACACAAAAACAAACAAAGACATCCGCATTTTAGATGCCTTCGATGCGCCATTAGCGGCGGGTCGGATAAACGCCCATGAACGGGTTTTAAAATCGCGCTTTAGGGGCGAAATGGATGATTGGCGCCCCGGCTCTAATAATAAAGACGACGCGCTGGACGCGGTGGCTGGGTGTTTGCTGGCTGAACCCGTTCGCATTGCGCGGGTATTTAGTGGGGTCAACAGACCACCCGATTGGCGGGCAAAACCCGGCGGCTATAACGCCAAAACAAGTTTCGATGTTTAACCACCCGCTTTTTAAAGGCGGGTTTTTTATTTGCACAATCAACAGGAGAAATAAAAAAATGCAAACCCCAACAGATGGCGGGCCGGGCCTAGATTTATTGTGGTGGATAACCATGGTTGAACTGCCCGCATTGGCCGGCATGTTCTGGCTTTTGTGGAACAACCGCCGCGCCATTGACGACGACATGGAAGACCTGCGCCATGGCACGCGCAATGAATTGGGCCGTTTGCGCCAATCGTTGGATGCCTACAAATTAGACGTGGCCAAAAGCTACGCCTCGATGAGCTACCTTAAAGATGTCGAAGGGC
>JAOUJU010000057.1 GCA_029883045.1 Rhodospirillaceae bacterium | reverse complement strand
AATTATATGCGCCTTAAATACATGGCGCAGACTAGCGGAAAAACCAGTCAGGAAATTGTTCGCAAGGCAATTGAACGCTATCTTGATGAAGAAGGGGTCCCACGCGGCCATGGCTGGACCGTAAAACCGCCACAATAAAACATCTGTTCAAATATTACATTTAATTGAAAAACATCACGGAATGAAAACCCGTGGTGTTTTTTCTTGATTAAACCTTGATATCGATAGGAATAATATTTTGTGGTGAAAAAACTGTGGGCCCACTATCAAAAGAATTTTTAGTTAAGCCAATACCAAACGCCGCACCGGCTGCCTGATAGGCGTTTACGCCACGCTTGACCTCGTCTGCGCTAAGTGATTGTGTCGCAGCCCTAGTATCGTCACTAGATTTTTCACGCACACTATGTGAATTAATCTCGCTTATTTTGCTATCGGCGATGGCATCATTTGCGCCAAAATTATTGTCAGTATTACCAATAGGTGGATGGGCCGGAATTATTTCAGGCGCATGGCTGCCTTTATCGCGACGCTTGACTGGGCTTATCTCGGTTATTTGTTCTTCGTTTATTATTGCAACAGAAGAAATCAACGTCGTAACAACGCTTAACGGTGGTGATGACTGAGTGGTGTTGGGCTGAGGGGTTTCACCATGTTGCTGGCCAATAGGGCGCACGGCCGCAACTTCGCTTTTTGCAGCTGGTTTTTGCGGCTTAACCGCATTGTTTAAAGATAGGTTATTGAGTGAAAAATCCATAAAACCCAGCCATACGTACACCAATGGCTATAATCTAGTTTTGCCTTGCTGGTTTATCCATACAAAATAACGTGAAACAGTGGCCGTTAATCGTAATAAATAAAAATATTCAATATTTTCAATATATTAACCGCAATTGTAAGGGGTGCCATTTATTCCAAAGTCAGAATAATTAAAAAAAATCCCAATATAATAGATGTATTAACCTGTCTGTATTTTAATTGGTCCAATATTTTCTTTTGGTGACGGATAAAAAATAAACAACATAAATAATTCCGGGGATGCATGAATACATTTATTAAAATATCAAATTTAAGGCCGCACTATTTGGCGGTTGTTTTCGCTTTGTTTTTGACTGGTTTATTTTTTTCAAACCAAGCATTTGCCAATGAGCAACCGTTCAAACAATGGCTGGCGGATCTAAAAAATGAAGCAGCTGGTAAGGGCATAAGTGCTAAAACATTAGATGAAGCATTAACCGGGATAGAGCCAATTCCCCGTGTAATTGAGCTTGACCGTCGCCAACCTGAATTTACCCTTACATTTCGCGATTACATGGATCGCATGGTCAACGCCAAACGAATTGTGAAAGCGCAAACAACAATACGTGCCAATGCGAAACTTTTGAACGAGGTTGCCGCAAAGTATGGCGTGCAACCGCAGTATCTAGTTGCGTTTTGGGGTCTAGAAACTGATTTTGGCAGGCTGGCGTCTGGATATTTTCCGGTAATCCCCGCGCTTGCAACATTGGCGCACGACAGCAGAAGGGGTAAATTTTTTCGCGGTCAGTTAATTGATGCATTGCGCATCCTTGATGGTGGCCACATAGATCTTGCGCGAATGAAGGGATCGTGGGCTGGTGCCATGGGGCACTTCCAGTTTATTCCTTCAACCTTTAACGCCTACGCGATTGATTATGACGGTGATGGAAAACGCGATATCTGGACCAACAACAAAGATGCATTGGCGTCGGCAGCAAACTTTCTTGCTAATTCAGGATGGCAAAGGGATGAAATATGGGGGCGCGAAGTTAAGGTAGAAGATAGTTTTGATTTTACCAATGTGTCATTGAAAATTAAAAAACCACTTAGCGCATGGCAGGCGCTTGGCGTTCGGCGTATTAATGGAAAAGATCTTCCTAAAGCAGATGTTATGGCATCGCTTTTAGCGCCGGCAGGTCATGTTGGGCCTAAATTTCTGGTTTATGGCAACTTTCGCGCCATAATGCGCTGGAACCAATCGCAGTTTTATGCCTTAGCTATCGGTCATCTAGCCGATAGAATAATAGGCAAGGGGCCACTTAGTACCCTTGGTCCACGGGATGAAAAAAGTCTGTCTTTTGCCCAATCGGAAGAATTGCAGCAACTTCTTATTGATGCCGGGTATGATCCAGGTCCAGCCGATGGAATTATCGGATCAATGACCCGTGATGCAATTAGGGCATTTCAAAAAGATAATGCAATAGTTCCAGATGGGCATCCATCGGCGGAAGTTTTGGCGCGTATAAGGGCAAAAAATCCATAAATGCCATAAATTATTGCTTATAATTATCCCAAAATATGCTTTAGCCTTTAATGATTCAGAAAGATTGCCGTGGGATTATTGTAGGGAAATATATTAGTCCTTCAATTAAAGCTAGGCGCCTAAAATCATGCCAATTTTAAAAATAATTTCCGTCGCTGTTGTCGGTCTTATGCTTGGTGCTTGCGCAGAAACCCAGTTTTTAATGCACACTGCCAAACGAATGAAGAAAGGGCAGCAATCAACACAATATAAAGTTGGCAATCCTTATCAGATTAATGGGGCTTGGTATTATCCTGCCGAAAACTGGAATTATGATGAAACCGGTGTTGCATCGTGGTATGGCCCGCAGTTTGACGGAAAGCCAACCGCAAACGGTGAAACATTTGATCAATGGCAGGTATCGGCGGCACATAAAACACTACCGCTGCCATCTATCGTTCGCGTTACCAATCTTGAAAATGGCCGCTCGCTTGTGGTGCGGGTTAATGATCGTGGCCCTTATGCCCGTGGGCGGATTATCGATATGTCGCGCCGCGCCGCACAGATGTTAGGTTTCGAAGGAAATGGTACAGCAAAGGTTCGCGTTGCGGTGCTTGCAAAGGAAAGTCGCGCGCTGGCCGAACGTCTTAAATCAGGCAAGACTTTAACCGCCGAAGATACGCCACAAATTAACTCAGATGACCTTTCGCAAAAACCGGTTGCCAGTAAAAATCTGGATAAGGTGCAGGTGGCCTCGATTGACCCGGCGCCATCAGTTCCGGCACCAAATGTGCCGACAGGCGAGGTTCACGTTGGTGATATGTCTAGCGTTAGCGTATCGCCGACAAAAATGTACATACAGGCTGGTGCATTTTCCGACCTAGGAAATGCCGAAAGGGTTCTAGGTAACCTTGAAAAGCTTGGAAATGTAACAATATCACCGGTGCAATCAGGTGGGCGGGAATTGTTCAGGGTGCGCCTTGGTCCCATTTCAGGGGTTGAGGATGCCGACCTTCTTTTGGAAAAAGTTGGTGAAATAGGCTACCCAAACGCTAGAACCGTGGTTGAGCAAACTACCGCCAACTGATTTTCCGCTTTTTTATCAGGACTTATTGCATAAATAGGGCTGTTTGGGGTTGGCCAGCGTTATTGGTGCGCGTATTGTTTACTTGCGCTATGCCTTTGTTTTGCCGACTTTTGTTGTTATTAGTTGGCCCTCACTATGGCTACAGGAAGGGTTTATTATAAGATGGGTTTAGTTTCTCGTTTCTTTTTTGCCAGAGCGGCATTAACAACCGTAATTTTTGGCCTTATTTTTTCGATAATGTATGCATCAACCGCTACGGCTGCCACGGAAACGCCAGCATCTAGGGTGTATCTGGTTGACGCAAAAACTGGCGCGGTTCTTTTGGATAAAAATGGCGCCGAGCCTATGCCGCCCGCATCCATGAGCAAGCTTATGACCTTGCATATGCTTTTTGAACGCCTTCAAGACGGGCGTCTTTCGCTTGACGATAAATTTTATGTTTCCGAAAATGCATGGCGCAAAGGTGGGGCAAAAACTGGCGGATCAACAATGTTTCTTGAGCCGGGCATGCGGGTCAGGGTCGAAGACTTAATACGTGGAATAATTGTGCAAAGCGGAAACGATGCTTGCATTGTTGTTGCTGAAGCAATTTCAGGCAGCGAAGAGGCTTTTGCCGAAGAAATGACCATCCGCGCCCGCGAATTGGGAATGAACGACAGCACGTTTAAAAATTCTACCGGTTGGCCGGACCCGGAACACATGATGTCACCGCGCGATCTTGCTAGGCTTGCCAAGATTACAATCGAAGAGTTTCCCAATTACTATCATTATTATAGTGAAACTAAATTTGTTTATAATGGCATAAGCCAGCCAAACCGCAACCCGCTTCTTTTTAAAGATATGGGTGCAGATGGATTAAAAACAGGACATACGGAAGAGTCTGGTTACGGTCTTACTGGTTCTGCGGTGCGGGGCGATCGCCGTCTTGTTCTTGTGCTAAGCGGCCTTGCGTCACAAAAAGCGCGTTCGTCAGAATCTGAACGATTGTTAGAATGGGGCTTTCGTGAATTTGATAATTATTCAATGTTCAAGGGTGGTGACATTGTAACCGATGCTGAAGTGTGGCTCGGCAATAAACCAAACATTCCATTGGTAATAGAAAATGATCTAACACTTACGTTGCCAAAACGCGCACGGCGCGAAATGACAGTAAAGGTAATGTATCAAACCCCAATTCCGGCCCCACTGGCAAAAGGCGACAGGGTTGCAACACTTAGCGTAACCGCACCAGGCGTTGACACGATTGATATACCCTTAGTGGCGGGCGATAGTGTCGAAAAACTAGGCCTTACTGGTCGTTTGATGGCTGCGGTGAATTACATTTTATGGGGCGCTTCCGAATAAGGCGCCAAACAAGGGTACATCTAAGTGAGCAAGGGGTATTTCATTACGCTTGAGGGCGGCGAGGGGGCTGGAAAATCCACCCAGATAAAGCGTCTTGCCCGGGCCCTGGAAAATGTTGGAATAAATACCATTACAACGCGCGAACCCGGTGGTGCGCCAGGCGCAGAAGAAATAAGAAACCTGTTAGTAAATGGTGAGACCAAGCGTTGGGCACCAATGGCTGAAGTTCTTTTGCATACTGCCGCACGGGCCGAACATCTTGATAAAACAGTAATCCCCGCACTAAAAAATGGATCATGGGTAATATCTGATCGGTTTTCAGATTCAACCCTTGCCTATCAGGGATTTGGTCACGGCGTGGATAAGGCGGTTATTGAAAATATTTATCGTGACGCATTTAGCAATTTCAAGCCCGACCTTACATTAATTATAGATATCTCGCCGGATGTTGGTCTGGCGCGCGCTGGAACAAGGGCTGCCGGTGGTACAAACCCTAACGAAGACAGGTACGAAAGAATGGGGGTCTCGTTTCATCAACGCATAAGAAATGGTTTTCTTGAGATAGCCAAAGAAAACCCTGAACGTTGCGTTGTTATAAACGGCGAGCTTGACGAAGACGGAGTTTTTTCTGCCATAAAAGATGCAGTAATAAAAAGATTTGAGATTAAAATCTGATGGTTAAATCAAAAAAACCCATTGATATTGAGTCAGAGCCATATCCCCGCCCTAGAAAAAACCCATTTCTTACAGGCCATGACGATGCCGAAAAAAAATTACTGGAAAGTTTTAATTCTGGGCGGATGCACCATGCGTGGCTGATTTCTGGCCCTCGCGGTATTGGCAAGGCAACGCTGGCATACCGTTTTGCCCGTCATATCTTAAGCCACGGGGAAGGGGTGAACAATCAACCCATCGTTGCCCCGCCTGACCTTGGTGCCGGATTATTTGGCGCAGAAGATGTTCCCGAAGAAAATTTACCACAAACAGACAATGGCCCGCTTTATCTTGGCGAAAACACACCTGTCTTTCAACGTGTTGCATCTGGCGGTCATGCCGATTTATTTTCTATTGAACGCAGGCATGATGAAAAAAGCGGAAAGCTTAAAACCGTAATTGGAGTGGATGATGTTAGGGGTATTGGGCATTTCTTATCGATGACCCCAGCCGAAGGCGGTTGGCGAGTTGTTGTAGTGGATGCGGTTGATGAAATGAACCCAAATGCCGCCAATGCGTTGCTGAAAGTTTTGGAAGAACCGCCGTCGCGCGCAATATTGCTATTGGTTTGCCATAACAGCGCAAACCTGTTGCCAACTATCCGTTCGCGCTGCACTAAAATGGCCATGCGCCCACTTAATCAATCTACCGTGATATCATTAATTGAAAAGTATGCACCTGATTTAAATTCAGGCGATGCCCGCCATCTTGCCCAGCTGTGTGACGGATCCATTGGGCGGGCATTAAATTTAGCCGAAGCAGGTGGATTGGATCTGTGGAAAGAAACCAGAAATCTTTTATCATCATTGCCGGGGGTTGATGTTCGTGCGCTTCATTCGCTGGCAGAAAAGGTATCAAGGGCAGGGGCCGAAGAATCTTACAATACCGTTACCAGCCTTGTGCGTTGGTGGCTAGAAGGGTTAATACTGGTTATTTCTGGAAAAGACGCTGGTTCTTCAATGGCCATAAAGGAAGACGTGGATATGATGGCTAGCATAGGTGCTAAGGCAAGCCTTGATCGTTGGTTCTATGTATGGGAAAAGATCAACAATCTGGTGTTCAGGGCCAATGCGGTTAATCTGGACAGGAAGCAGGTAGTTCTGGACATATTTCTTAGTTTGGAAAACGCCGCAAAAAACGTTAAATGAAAAACAAAAACCGCTTGGAGATTATTTAGGCGATGGACAAGTCCAAACGCTATTACGTTACTACGCCGATTTATTACGTCAACGACGTGCCGCACATTGGCCACGCCTACACCACGCTTGCGTGTGATGTTTTGGCACGGTTCAAGCGGTTGGATGGGTTTGATGTAAAATTCCTTACCGGAACAGACGAGCATGGGCAAAAAGTAGAAAAATCAGCCAATGACAAGGGTGTTGATCCGCAAACATTTACCGATACGGTTTCGCAAAATTTTCGTGACCTGTTGGGAACTATGAATTTTTCGGCGGATGATTTTATTCGTACCACCGAGGAACGTCATAAAATTTCCGTTCAGGCCCTATGGAAACGCCTAATTGATGCTGGCGAAATATATCTTGGTTCGTATTCCGGCTGGTATGCGGTTCGTGACGAAGCTTTTTACGGCGAAGGTGAATTGGTAAAAGACAAAGACGGCAACAAGGTTGCGCCATCCGGTGCGCCAGTTGAATGGGTTGAAGAGCCAAGCTATTTTTTCAAGCTTTCAGCGTGGCAAGATAAATTACTTAAATTTTATGATGATAACCCTGATTTCATTGCGCCAAAATCTCGGCGTAACGAAGTAACAAGTTTTGTTTCTGGCGGTCTTAACGATTTGTCGGTTTCGCGCACAACATTTAAGTGGGGCATTCCGGTTCCGGGTGATGATGCCCACATTATGTATGTCTGGCTTGATGCGCTAACCAACTACATTACTGCAGTTGGCTTTCCTGAAACCGAAACTGGGGAATATGCAACTTATTGGCCAGCTGATTTGCACATGGTGGGCAAGGACATATTGCGCTTTCATGCAGTTTACTGGCCGGCTTTTCTTATGGCAGCTGGCTTGCAACCGCCTAAACGCGTGTTTGCCCATGGCTGGTGGACCAACGAAGGGCAAAAGATTTCAAAATCATTGGGCAACGTGATTGACCCGATTGAACTTGTTTCGACTTATGGCCTTGATCAGGTGCGTTATTTCTTGTTGCGTGAAGTGCCATTTGGTAACGACGGTGATTTTTCTCGTAGCGCAATGGTTGGGCGGATGAATAGTGAGCTTGCTAATGATCTTGGTAATCTGGCGCAACGGGTTTTATCGATGGTAAATAAAAACTGTGATGGATCAGTTCCCAAGCACGGTGAATTTAACCCAGATGACAACACAATGTTGGCTTCCGCACACACAATGATTGATGGCGTAAAAAAACACATTGATAATCAGTCATTTAACGATGCGCTTGAAGTTATCTGGCTGGTAATTCGTGCTTCCAACGCCTACGTCGATGCTCAGGCACCATGGAAACTTAAAAAAGAAGACCCAGCGCGGATGGAAACAGTTCTTTATGTTTTGGTCGAAACCATTCGCCATATTGCATTAATGTTGCAACCGTTCATGCCGGACACCATGGGAAAAATGCTTGATCAATTGGCCATCAGCCACGAACACAGAAGTTTCAGGTTTTTAGGTTCTGCGCACGCCCTTGTTTCTGGCACTGCCTTGCCTACACCCGAAGGGGTTTTCCCGCGCTTTGTTGCCGAGGAAGAGAAGGGGGCTTAAGCAAGTGCTAGTAGATAGCCACTGCCATCTTGATTATCCTGAATTTGCCGATATTGAAGCGGTCAATGCGCGCGCCAAAAACGCCGATGTTGGTGCCATGCTTACTATCGGAACGGAGATATCAAGATTTCCAGGTGTTTTGGCCGTGGCTGAAAAGCGCGAAAACATTTGGTGTACGGTTGGAACGCACCCCAACCACGCCGCCGATGAAGAGCCGGTTAAGCTTGAACAGTTGTTGGATTATGCCAAGCACCCAAAAGTTGTTGGATTTGGTGAAACTGGGCTTGATTATTATCACAAGGATACCGGGCCTGATTTACAACAGCAAAGCTTTCGCGTTCATTTGGCAGCGGCACGCACGGCCGGATTGCCGGTTATAGTCCATACCCGTGATGCCGATGACGATACAATTTCAATTTTAGAAGATGAATACACAAAAGGGGCTTTTACTGGATTAATACATTGTTTTAGCTCAAGCGAAAGTTTTGCTAAGCGTGCCCTTGATTTGGGGTTTTACATTTCTGTTTCCGGAATCATCACGTTTAAAAGTGCGGGGACCTTGCGTGAGGTTATTGCCAGCGTTCCGTTAGACAGGCTTTTGGTCGAAACCGATGCGCCATATTTAGCCCCGGAACCATATCGCGGTAAAAAGAACGAACCAGCATATACGCGATTTACAGCGGAAAAGGTTGCCGAAGTAAAGTACGTGGATTTTACTACTTTGGCCAATGCCACCACGGATAATTTTTTCAATCTTTTCACCAAGGCTAAATTAGGAAACTAATTTATGGTTTATAGGGGCTTTATCGGGCAATGCAGGTAACGGTTCTAGGATGCGGATCATCAACTGGCACCCCATCTGTTGATTGGGGTTGGGGCAAATGTGACCCAAAAAACCCTAAAAACACACGCCTGCGACCCTCAATTTTGGTTGAAGATGCTCACAATAGGGTTTTAGTTGATACATCGCCCGACCTTCGCGCTCAATTGCTGCACCATGACATAAAGTCACTGAATGCGGTTTTATTGACCCACAGCCATTCTGATCACCTCCATGGAATTGACGACATTAGGTCAATAAACAGGTTGATAAAGGCCGCTTTGCCGCTT
>JAOUJU010000335.1 GCA_029883045.1 Rhodospirillaceae bacterium | reverse complement strand
AGGTGTTTATCTTCGCGCTAATTCGGTTGATGGCGATTCGGCTGCACAACTAGATGAAGGCAAATTTGGTCTGGTTCACGGCCATGACCTTGACGTAAAAAGCCTAGAAGAACAATTAGCAATCGTTGCTAAAGATTTTGACCCCGAAGGAAAAGGCGTCGAGGTCGAGGCCGCCACCATGAACGTTGATGCCGATGCCATCAGCGAAGAAGATCTGGCCAACGGATTGCTTTACGCCATAAACCGTTTTAAGGAATCTGATAGCACGTTCGATATGCATTCACTTTCCAGCAATCTTTCACAAATGGTGTCTGATGCCGCTGAAAAAGTTACAAAGTTTAAATCAACGGTAGCCGAAGGCAATTTCCATTTGGTTTTTCACCCAATTGTCGAAGTTCAAACTGGCGAAGTTCACCATTATGAAGCCCTAACTAGGTTCGAGCCCGGTGTTTCCCCGTTTGAGCTTATAACCATGGCCGAAGAAACCGGCATGATATCTGAATTTGATATGGCGGTGGCACAAAAGGGATTGGACTGGTTAAACAAAACACCGCGTAATTCAAAATCATCTATTGCGGTAAATATTTCCGGTCATTCGGTTTTCAATCAAAAATACGTCGAACAACTAAATAATATGCTTAAAGAAAACCCCTGGGCTGAAGGCAGGCTTTTGTTTGAAATAACAGAATCGGCCAAAATGGAAGACCTTGAAACCGCCAATAATTTTATTCAATCATTACGCAAACAACGCTATCACGTATGCCTTGATGATTTTGGCGCAGGTGCCGCTAGCTTCGGTTATTTAATGAGCCTTGAAGTCGACGTGGTAAAACTAGACGGCCCAGTGGTAAAAGACGCGCAAAAAGCCCGCCGTGGTAAAGCGCTTTTACAATCAATGGCAACACTGTGCAAAAACCTAGGCATCGAAACCATTGCCGAAATGGTTGATAGCAAAGAAGGGCTAGATTTTGTGCGCAAATGCGGGATTAACTATGCCCAAGGATATTTGTTCGGCAAACCTGACGCTAATATCAAAAAGTTTGACATGACCCAACACAAGCACTTGTTCCCAAAATCAGGCGGCATCAAGGGGCGCACCGGGTGGTAGCGCAGGTTTTAAAAGTAAATTAATTACCTTCGATTTTTGTACCGGCACCGTGTTCGGTGAACAGTTCCAAAATAACCGAATGGGGAACCCGACCATCAATAATAACTGCGGCCTCGACCCCTTGGTCGATGGCATTTAGGCATGTTTCAACCTTGGGGATCATGCCACCGCTGATGGTCTCATCTTTAATAAGCTTGCGTGCTTCGGTTGCGGTTAATTCGGGTATCAATTTACCAGATTTATCCAACACCCCAACAACATCGGTTAGCATCAACAAACGTTTGGCGTTTATTGCGCCGGCTATGGCCCCGGCTGCGGTATCGGCATTAATGTTTAGGGTATCACCATTGCTCGCCACGCCTACGGGCGCTATTACCGGGGTAATATCTGATTCCTCAAAATTATCTAGGATGTGCGGATTTATTTCACTGGGCTCACCGACGAGACCAAGATCAAGAATGCGTTCAATATTGGAATCGGGGTCGCGCATGGTGCGCCGTAGCTTTACCGCCTTAATTAAATTGCCATCCTTACCCGAAAGCCCAACGGCAAAACCGCCTTGGGCATTTATTTGGGCGACAATTTGTTTGTTGATTGATCCGGCCAATACCATTTCAACCACATCAACGGTCGCCTTGTCGGTTACCCGAAGGCCGTGGATAAATTCGCTCTCAATTTTTAGTTTATCCAGCATATTGCCAATCTGTGGGCCGCCACCATGGACCACTACCGGATTGGCACCGATTTGGCGCAATAAAACAATATCCCGGGCAAAAAGTTTGGCCAGATCGTCATCACCCATGGCGTGCCCACCGTATTTAATAACAAGGCTTTCGCCTGCATAACGGCGCATATAAGGCAGCGCTTCTGACAGGGTGGCTGCTTGCTTCAGCCACTCTTCATGGGTTTTTTCTAATGATATGTCGTTTTCTTTGCTCATAGTTCTGGCAAATTACAATACTTTTACCCGATTAGCTACCCAGAACTAGCAGAACTAATTACCTGCAATGCGCCCGATGTCGGCACGAAGTGTTTCAATACCAGAACCTTTGTGGGAACTGCAAAGATGAAGAAACGGATATGCGGCAACGTGGGTGGCAAGCTCGGTTGCGGTTTTGCTAACTACGGCTATGCGCTCTTTTTCTTTTAATTTATCTGCCTTGGTCAATACTACCTGATAGCTAACGGCAGCATCATCAAGCATTTTC
>JAOUJU010000336.1 GCA_029883045.1 Rhodospirillaceae bacterium | reverse complement strand
TTTTGGTGCGATTTCATCCACGGAACGTGGGCATAACCAAATAACGCTATGCGGTTGGGTTGAAGCTCAACCGTTTTATCGATCATCTCTTCCATTTCGTCCACCGTCTGGTGGGGCAGGCCATACATTAAATCCATATTGATGTGGGTTATCGAATGCGCACGCAACCATTCGATAACTTGTTTGGTTGTTTCATATGGCTGGATGCGGTTGATGGCCTCTTGGACCTTGGCCCGGTATGACTGCACCCCGATTGAGGCGCGGTTGACGCCGGCTTTTTCCAACTGGGCAATGTATTGTTCCGTGGCGGTTCGGGGGTCAAGTTCGACCGCGATTTCGGCGTCAGGCGAAACGTCAAAACGCGAACGAAGTTTTTCCATTATCGCCATCCAGTCATCACCTTTTAACATGGTTGGTGAACCACCACCCCAGTGCAGGTGTTTTGCGGTCATGCGTGCTGGCAAGGCATCGGCGACAAGATCAATTTCTGCCAAAAGTGCGCTCATGTATTCTGAAACCGGTTCGTAGCGTTTTACGATTTTGGTATAACACCCACAAAACGAACACATTTCATCACAAAATGGTATGTGAAAATAAAGTGATAATTCAGTATTGGGATCCAGTTCGCCCAGCCAGCGTTTGTAAACACCACCGTCAACCTGTTCATTGAATTGAGGCGAGGTGGGGTAGCTGGTATAGCGTGGAACACGCAAGTCATATTTTTGGATCAGATCCGATTTCATGGGTTGTTTTTCTTTGATTTTGGGGTTTGGCTCAAACTTCAAGGATAAACTTATTACTTGGCGAATGAGCATGCAACCTGATGAATTAAGTTTATATGCAATTCCTTACTTGAAATATGTCTATTTTAGGCATCAAATCCCCTTATGCCACGTTTTGCCGCCAATCTTTCGTTTCTTTTTACCGAGCTTCCTTTTGAGCGGCGTTTTGGCGCTGCCGCAAAGGCCGGGTTTGGTGGTGTAGAATTTTTGTTTCCTTATGAATATGCGCCTGAAAAATTGCGCCAACTGGCCGATGATGCCGGGGTAAAAATCGTCCTATTTAATGCCCCGTCCGGCGACTGGGACGGTGGCGACAGGGGGATAGGGGCAATTCCCGGCAGGGAAAGCGAATTTAACGAAGGGATAGAAAAGTCAGCCCACTATGCGCGCATACTTGGCTGCCCCCGGGTTCATGTTATGGCCGGGATATCCCCGGAAGAAGAAAAAGATCTTTATAGGGATGTTTTTTTACAAAACATAAAAACCGCCGGGTCACATTTTAGCCTGCACGGCATCGAAGCCTTGATTGAACCCATCAACCCAATTGACATGCCGGGCTATTTGATAAATCTACCCGAAGATGCGTCATATATAATTGAGGCAAGCGGATTAGAAAACGTTTGCATGCAATATGACCTGTACCACGGAGCAATGCAGAATATTGATCTTGTTTATTCGGTCGCCCGCCATATGCCGGTGATTGGGCACTTTCAGGTTGCAGGTGCGCCGGGGCGTAACGAACCTATTTGTGGTGATGCAGATTTTTCACAGATTTTTTGGCTGATAGACCAAATAGGGTTTGATGGCTGGGTCGGGTGCGAATATCGACCAATTTCAGATACCTTAAGCGGACTTGATTGGATGCAAAGTATCTAGGCCTTAATCTTCGCTGATTGGGGTGGCTGATTTTGCATCAAGCACCAGCGTTGTTCCTACAAGCGGGGTGATAAATGTAAAATTATATGTTCCGGTTATGATCATAAAATTTACAGTTCCGCTATCGTCTGGCGTTGAGGCGAACACGGCATCGTTAAGGCCAACATTTGTAGCCTCTGTGTTAGCAAATACATTAAGATCAGATGCTGAAATGCTCTGATTAACCATTGCGTGGCGCGCCGCCTGTTCGACCACATACTGCATCGAGCTTTTGATGAAGTATATGCGACCAAAATCAATTATTGCCATTACTAGCATAATAAAAACCGGGGCGACGATTGCAAATTCAACCGCCGCAACACCGCTTTCATTGGAAAAATATTTACGCCATTTTTTTGCTAATGATGAATATAATTTATTCATTGTTTTGGGTACTTTCTTATTCAACCCTGATTGAACTGGTCGCATTTAGTACAATATTGTTTGGCAGAAAAAACGGAACGTAAGTGTAGGTGGCGTCAATGACAACATAATGGCGCAATACACCGGCCGGGCAAATAACCAGACAGGTCGCATCAATCGTTCCGTCGCTGCATTCGCATGTCACGTATGGCATATTCACCACTAGATTGGCCGGGTCTAGATTAGTTGAATTTAT
>JAOUJU010000056.1 GCA_029883045.1 Rhodospirillaceae bacterium | reverse complement strand
CGCGTATCGCTGGACCATTACACCGCCGCCATTCACGAACAAGAGCGCGGAACTGGTTCATGGAAGCCGGCAATGGATGGAATTAAATGGTTGATTAAATCTGGTTTTATAATTGATATTGCTGGGCGCACAATGTGGGATGAAAACGAACAGATCACCCGAAATAAATTTCAAAATTTATTTGACCAAATTGGTCTTGATCTGAACGCCAATGATAAGTCGCGCCTTGTTATGTTTCCAGAAATGGATGAAACCATAGACGTTCCCGAAATTACCACCGCATGCTGGGATATTCTTGGCGTAAGGCCCGATGCCCAAATGTGTGCCACTTCGCGCATGGTGGTGTTACGCAAAAACGATACTTCCCCACAGGTCGTGCCCTGCACATTGTTGCCCTATGATAAAAAGTTTGATTTTGGCCCAACCCTTGGCGATGCCCTAGGGGTTACGCCCTTAAATCACCCGCATTGTGCCAAATTTTGTGTACTTGGAGGGGCTTCTTGCAGTTCGTAGAATTTTACGAATATTCCTGAAAAGACTGGACAAATAGTTGGTCTGTTACCAAATATAGGTAAATAATGATACCTAGGGCAATAACAATGCCCCTAAGGAGCAATTGAATGGAAAACCAAATTTTTTCAGAAACTGCTGGTCAGTATGTGGCCACTACACGTGCCATTGCGGTTACGGTTGAGCCTGAATTTTTGCCAAACGAATCAGACCCAGATGACGCACGTTATATCTGGGCTTACCATGTAATTATTGCCAACAACGGCATGGAAACAGTTCGCTTGCGCAGACGCCATTGGCTAGTTACCGATGCTAACGGCGTTAGACATGAAGTTGACGGCCAAGGTGTTGTTGGTGAACAGCCATTGCTAGAGCCCGGTGATGTGTTTGAATACACCTCTGGCACGCCGCTGCGTACATCGTCTGGAATTATGTCGGGTAATTATTCCATGGAAACCACTTCGGGTGAGGTATTTGATGTTGAAATACCCGCATTTTCCCTCGATAGCCCATATAGACGGGAATTAATAAATTGAACAATCGCAAACCAATAAGCGTTGTAAACGATGCGCGCCCTTCGCGTGATGAGGCCGAGCAAGCGGTGCGCACGCTTATTCAATGGGCTGGCGACGACCCGGAACGCGAGGGCTTGTTAGATACCCCGGCCCGCGTTGTTCGCGCCTATGAAGAATATTTCCAAGGCTACAATGCCGACCCGGAAGAAATTCTCAAACGCACATTTGAAGAAGTTGAAGGTTATGATGAAATGGTCCTGTTAAAGGACATTCGGTTTGAATCCCATTGCGAACACCACATGGCCCCGATAATTGGCAAAGCCCACGTTGCTTACCTGCCTAAAAACCGGGTTGTTGGTATTTCTAAACTTGCCCGGGTTGTCGAACTTTATGCCCAGCGTTTGCAAATACAGGAAAAAATGACCGCACAAGTAGCTGGTGCCATAAATGATGTTCTCCAGCCGGATGGGGTTGCAGTAATTATCGAGGCCGCCCACCAATGCATGACGTGCCGCGGGGTGCATAAACCGGGCGTAACTATGGTTACTTCAAAAATGTTGGGTGCATTTCGGGAAAACCAAGCAACCCGGCGTGAATTTCTTTCAATGGTTTCCAGCCCGTCATCTACCGCCCACGAGCTGGTATAGCCCCCGCCCTGAGCCATTTGTTGTAAATAATGCCATGTTTTGACAGCCCATAAGGCTGGCCTTAAATAATTTATAATTGGCGGTCTTTAGAAGAAAAATTTAACCTGTTCAGGCGACAATTCGCTTATTCATTATGCTGGCTGTTATTATGGTGGCCGTGTTTTTTATTGTGTGGGGAAATATTTAGATTGATGGATTTCCGTCCAGTTTTGCTTATCGTTGGAACGCTTCTTGCCGTTTTAGCGTTTGCTATGTGCATACCGGCAATAGTCGATGCTGCCTCTGGTAACCCTGACTGGCAGGTGTTTGCCGTTTCTGCTGGGCTGACGCTTTTTGTTGGGGTTTCGCTGACCCTTACTACTTCATCAGAAAAAGTCGGACTAAACGTCCGCCAAGCATTTGCCATGACCACGCTGGCATGGCTGGCATTAACTTTATTTGCCGCATTGCCATTTATGTTTTCCGAACTACAGCTATCATTTACCGATGCATTCTTTGAATCCATGAGCGGCATAACCACCACCGGTTCCACCGTAATCATTGGTCTTGATACCGCACCACCGGGAATTTTGCTATGGCGGGGAATCCTGCAATGGCTTGGCGGTTTGGGTATTATCGTCATGGCGATTGCGGTATTGCCGATGATGGGCGTTGGCGGTATGCAGCTTTTCAAAATTGAAGCGTTCGATACCGGGGAAAAGGTTCTGCCCCGGGCCGCACAAATTTCAGCCGCATTAGTTATTATTTTTATTGGTCTAACCGCATTGTGTACAATTGCGCTGTGGTTGGCCGGAATGAGCCTATTGGAATCGACTGTTCACGCCATGACCACCATGTCTACTGGTGGTTTTTCAACATCCGATGCGTCCGTCGGGCATTTTAACAGTTGGATTGTCGACCTGATAATTACCTTTGGTATGATAGCCGGCGCATTACCGTTTTTGCTGTTTTTGCAGGCACTTCGCGGCAAACCGTGGCTTTTGTGGCGCGATGAACAGGTTCGCGGGTTTATTGGCATTGTTGCCCTGATTACCGTGGTTGTAACCGTTTTGTTGACCATCAACACCGGCATGGACCCAGTGTCGGCCCTGCGCTATGCATCATTTAACGTGATTTCGATAATTACCGGAACCGGGTATGCCAACGCCGATTACGGCATGTGGGGAAGTTTCGCCCCGCCAATATTTTTCTTTATAATGTTTATCGGCGGCTGTGCTGGCTCGACCAGTTGCGGGATTAAAGTTTTCCGTTTTCAGGTGTTATATGCCGCAGCCCGGGTTCAACTGCGCCGTTTGTTGCAACCGCACGGGGTTTTCATACCGTATTACAACAGACGCCCCATACCAGATGAAGTCATAACATCGGTTCTTAGTTTCTTTTTTGTTTTTGGCCTTAGCTTTGCATTATTGGCTTTGGGTTTGGGCATGTTGGGGCTTGATTTTATGACGGCCATTTCCAGTGCCGCCACCGCAATTTCAAACGTTGGCCCGGGACTTGGTCCCATAACTGGGCCTGCGGGTAATTTTCAATCATTGCCCGATGCGGCAAAATGGCTACTGGCCGCTGGCATGCTGCTTGGCAGGTTAGAACTGTTTACGATATTGGTATTATTTTCTAGGGATTTTTGGCGCGGATAAACGCTACCTGATAAATTGTGAAAGGTTTGCCCTGATTTGGCTTTCCATTTCGTTGTTAAAATCGGCCACAAGCGTTTCCACTAATTCCAACCAAATACGTTCGCGCCCAGCCAATGAAACGTCTTCATGAATTAATATATTACGCTCGGCAATTACCCTAATTTCGCCAACCGTCTGCCCCGGCGCTTGCTCAATAACAAGTTTAGCTTCAAGTTTGGCAAAATAATCAGCCGTCGGTTCGGTGGTAAATATGCCAACAATTCCAGTTTTTTGTTTTTCCACGGGTTCTTCGCGCACAGATGCATCAATAATTATAAATCTAACCTTTGCGGGGCTTGCGCCCACCGCAACCAATCTGCTTTTAGCCCATTTTATAGCCGCTTTTTCTGGCGAAGTGGGAAAACGATGTTCCACAAACGGCGCATTCAAGGATGATTTGTATTCAGATACAATTTCAACCGATCCTGCCTGTATATTTATTTTTTCAAGATGGCTAAATCCAATTTCAGGTAGCGTGCTGGCCGGTGGCGTTGACGCACAACCACCAAGAATAAGCCCAGCAGACAAAATGCCAACTACAAGTAAATTCCGGGAAAAACATTTTTTTGAAATTATTGTCATGTTTATAACTATGTCCCCGATTTATACAAAATTCAATAGCGTGGATGATGCCTTGGCTTTAGGTATCAAAAATAGATTTAAGCTCATTTGCGCTAAAGGCATAAACCTGTTTACAAAATTCACAAGTTACATGGGCGCTGCCATCATCATCGGTTATTTCCTCCAACGGAAATGATTTGATGGTGTTTATTACTTTTTCTTCTGAACAGCGACATTGATGAAAAAGTTTATGTTTTTCAAAAATACGCACACCGTCTTCGTTATAAAGCCTATAAAGCAAATCTTCGGCGCTTAGATCATTTGATAATAATTCATCGCGCCTAAGGCTTGAAAGAATTGCCACCGCCCGACGCCAACCGTCTTCTTCGTCTTCTGTGTCTTTTCCTGATTGGGGCATGCGCTGTATCATTATTGCGCCAGCTAGCGCACCCTTGGCGCTTTTATTTTTTCCCATATCTGCGCCGAGCCATATTGCGCTTTCTAACTGTTCTGAATTGCGAAAATAATGGTGTGCGCAATCGGCCAGCGTAGCACCATCAAGTTCTGATATGCCCTGATAGCGTTCAGTATGTGTACCTTGCTCAACGCTAAACGCCATATGCCCCGCCCCCAACAAGCGTGGAACCGGTGCGCCGGTATTATTGTCTAATAATTTAATGCGTACATCATCATAGCGGGCATAACCGCGCATGGCCCCCGTCGAGGTAACATCTGCAACCATTAGGCTAACCGGGCCGTCGCCTTGGGTTTGTAGGCCAAACACCCCGTCATATTTTAACGCACTGCCAAGGGTCGCCGCCAGCGTTACGGTTTCGGCCATAATTTCTGCAACCGGGCCGGGGTAATCGTGCGGCAACAATATGCTTTCCAACGCCGGGCCAAGACGCACCAGACGGCCGCGAATTGCTAGACCTTCAATTTGAAATGTTAGCGAATAATCCATAACAGCTAGGACACATCAATCAAGAAAGACACCACGCAAGAATGCCCTTTTGTGCGTGCAGCCTGTTTTCGGCTTCATCCCAAATTACCGATTGGGCGCCATCAATTACGCTTGCGGTTACTTCTTCATCCCTATGCGCAGGCAAGCAATGCATAAACAAAGCATCAGTTTTGGCCAGTGCCATGCGCCGTTCATCAACCTGAAACGGGCTTAATAATTTGTGACGTTTATCGGCATCTTTGTCACCCATGGAAACCCATGTATCGGTAACAATAAGGTCAGCGTCGCTACAGGCTTCGTCAGCTTTATCGCTAATACTAAAATCAACCCCTTCGGCTGTTGCCCAAGCAATAACAGCATCATCAAGCGGAAGTTCGGGTGGCAAAGCAAGGCTAAGGTGAAATCCAAAACGTCCGGCGGCATGCATAAAGCTAGCGGCAACATTGTTGCCATCACCACACCACGCAACTTTTTTACCGGCAATCGATCCGCGATGTTCTTCGTAGGTCATTATGTCGGCCATTATTTGGCACGGATGAGAATTATCGGTTAGACCATTAATTACTGGTATGGATGCATATTCGGCAAGTTCGTCCAACTTTGCCGGATCATTAGTACGTATCATTATGGCATCTACATAGCGCGATAAAACCCTAGCGGTATCGGCGGCGCTTTCGCCCCGACCAAGCTGGCTGTCCTTGCCATCCATCATTACGGCGTTACCGCCAAGCTGTATCATTGCAACCTCAAACGAAACCCGCGTCCGGGTTGATGGTTTTTCAAAAATCATGGCAAGGGTTTTGCCTGCCAGCAATTTGTTGGCATCACTTTTTTTACCAGATTTTATTTCTGAACCAAGGCTGAGAATCTCACGCAAGGTTTTTGAATCTAGTTTTTGAATATCAAGAAAATGCTTTACCTTAGCCATGTCAATCGCCGATCATTTCTGCAACAACGGATTCAATAATTGCTATTGCTTCATCAATATGTGATTGCTCAATAATAAGCGGTGGTAAAAACCTGATTACGTTATCGCCAGCCGGCGCCACCAAAAGCCCCTTAGTTTCGAGCTTTGCCTTAAAATCCCGATTATCTATACCATCAGCACATTTAATTCCCCGCATTAATCCTTGGCCGCGGATTTCGATAAATACGCCTGGATATTTTTTTACTAATCCTTCAAGCGCAGCCCCCAGCGCATCGCCGATTTTTACAACACCTGGCAAAAACCCATCCGCAAAAAGAAGGTCAAGAACCCCATTTCCCACCGCCATGGCCAGCGGGTTACCGCCATAGGTGGTTCCATGATTTCCAACCTTTAACACGGCAGCTTTTTCACTGGTAAGTATCGCACCCAAGGGAAAGCCACCGCCAATACCTTTGGCGGTTGCAACCACATCTGGTTTTATATCGGCCCATTCATGGGCAAAAAGTTTTCCGGTTCTGCCCATGCCGCACTGGACCTCATCAAACATAAGCAAAATTCCAAATTCATCGGCAATGGCGCGAAGCCCTTTTAGGTATTCAGGCCCAGCCCCATAAAGGCCGCCCTCACCCTGCACTGGTTCAACCAAAATTGCTGCGGTTTGAGGCGTAATAGCTGCGCGCATTTCGTTCAGGTTGCCGTATGCCACATGGTCAAAGCCTTCGGTTAATGGGCCAAAACCTTCAGCATGTTTTGCTTGCCCACCAGCGGCTATGGTTGCAAGGGTGCGGCCGTGAAATGCATTGGTGCAACAAACAACCCGATATTTTTCAGGGTTGCCATTATCATGATGATATTTGCGCGCAATTTTTATTGCCCCTTCAATTGCCTCTGCCCCGGAATTAGAAAAAAACACCCTATCGGCAAAGCTATTATCGACTAACCTTTGCGCCATTTTTTCTTGGCCCGGTATGCGGTAAAGGTTCGATGTATGCCAAACTTTTTCAGCTTGCTCTTTTAGTGCGCCAACCAAATGGGGGTGCGCATGACCAAAGGCGTTGACCGCGATACCGGCACAAAAATCGAGATAACGCTTTCCATCATTGGCAAAAAGATACACCCCTTCGCCCCGCTCAAAAGCAAGATCGCTTGGTGCATATGTTGGCATTAATGCTGACATGGTGTCTTTGGGCCTCCGGTTTAGCGAAAGCCGGGGATTATGGGAATCGGGCGGGTATCTGTCAACAAATGGATGAAAAATGCGTGGGCTTTTGCCAAAATCTGGGTAAAAAATGCCGTTTAAAGACAAATAATCACGATTTAAGACGATACCCGGTTTTAAATATTGCCCAGCAGGCAACCCAAAGGACTAAATCCATCAGTGCCACAACCACCATTCCGGTAGTTAGCGATGCATCGGAATAACCGATAAAGCCATAACGAAACCCATCAATCATATAAAAAAACGGGTTGAAATACGCCGCGGCTTGAAAAAATTCTGGCAAGCGGTGGATGGAATAAAACGTTCCAGAAAGAAACGAAAGCGGGGTTACAACAAAATTGGTAAGGCCTGCAATATGGTCGAATTTTTCCGACCACACCCCACCCAACAAACCAAGCAGCGATAGCATCAATGATGCGGCCACCGCATAATAGGCAACAAAGAAAAAATCATGAATTTGGAATGGAACAAAAAAAGCAGTAACAACCGCTACCACAAAACCAACTGCTACGCCGCGTGTCATCCCACCCATGGCGAGCGCAAATGTCAATTCATGTGCGCTAAACGGCGGCATCAGGGTATCGACAATATTTCCCTGCACTTTTGAAATCATGATTGAACTAGAAGTGTTGGCAAACGCATTTTGTACAATCGCCATCATTATCAGGCCTGGCAATAAAAACTGGATAAACGGAACATCACCAACCACCTTGATTGCCGATCCAATGGAAAGGGCAAAAATAGCCAAAAATAACAAGGTTGTTACTATTGGGCCAATAATGGTTTGGGTATATACCTTGATGAAACGCCTGACCTCGCGCAGATAAAGGGTGTATACCCCTAGCCAGTTGTGTCCGTTTACGTTTTGCATGGCAATCGTGCCTTCCCAAAAATGTACATGGTACGGTTAGAAAATTGTTCTTTTCATTATATAATCTTCCTTGGGCGATTCTCCAACCCCGATCAACCTTGAGCAAGGCAAATAATGATCAATAACCCCGATGATTATGATGAATTAAGCAGTGCCAGCACCAGCAAGCACAAAGCAAAAAAAATAAAACCGCCCAAAAAAATGAGCGAAACCCGCCTTGCCAATATCGCATTGCATTATTTGGAGCGTTATTCATCAAGCGCGGAAAACCTTAGGCGTGTGCTTGAACGCCGGGCAATGAAATCCGCCCGCGCCCACCCTGAAACCGATATGGATACAGTTAAGGAATGGATTGACGTTCTTATTAAACGCTATATTGAAGTTGGCTTGTTAAATGATGCAACATATGCCGAAATAAAAACCCGCTCCGGATTAGAGCGTGGTGATGCACCACAGATAATTGCCATGAAACTTGCGCAAAAGGGTGTAGCAAAAGAAATATCTGATGGCGCGCTAGAAGGCTTAGTTGATGATTTTCCTATGCCTGAATTGCAAGCTGCCCTTAATATGATAAGAAAAAAACGCATAGGGCCATACCGCACGGACAGTAAAATAAGGGCAGAAAAGCGCGAAAACGATTTAGCCAAGCTAGCCCGTGCCGGGTTTTCCTATGACACCGCCAAGCGTATGATTGACGCAGATGATGTTGAAGATCTTATTTCAATGATTGAAGAAAACAAAAATTAAAGGGATTTTTATGACTGTTACAATTTACCACAACCCGAAATGTTCAAAATCGCGCACCACATTACAATTGTTACGCGACAACGGCGTTGAACCAAAAATAGTTGAATACCTATCCGATACGCCCAGCATGGATGAATTAAAACAAGTATTAAAAAAACTTGGCCTTGGCCCGCGTGATATTTTGCGTAAAAAAGAAGCCAAGGAAGAAGGGTTTAATGATGATCTGGACGGTGATGCATTAATTAAAAAAATGCTAGCCCACCCCAGAACCATTGAGCGCCCGATCGTGGTCAACGGCTCAAAGGCCCGCATGGGCCGCCCACCAGAACAGGTTTTAGAAATTATCTAGGTTTAAGAAAATTTAATGTTAAGCCCCGCGTATGGTCTGAAGGAATTTTTCAACTTCCCTATTTAGCATTTCAGATTGGCGACCTAATTCACTAGATGATTCAAGTATCTGACCAGCGCTTTGTCCGGTTTCTCCGGCACCTTGCGTCACCAGTGAAATATTTTCCGAGACCTCTGTTGTACCGGCGGCGGCCTGTTCAACGTTACGGGCAATTTCTTGGGTTGCCGCACCTTGTTCTTCGACTGCAGCGGCAATGGCTGAGGCAATTTCGTTCATCTGGTTGATGATTGAACCAATAGATTCAATTGCATTAACCGCTTCTTGGGTTGCGCCCTGAATGCCGCCAATTTGTG
>JAOUJU010000334.1 GCA_029883045.1 Rhodospirillaceae bacterium | reverse complement strand
TGGCTCCGCCGGTTTCGGCTAGAACTTTGGTGATAGCAGCTGTCAACGTGGTTTTACCATGATCAACGTGACCAACGGTGCCGATGTTGCAGTGCGGTTTAGTACGCTCAAACTTTTCCTTAGACATGCCTTTAATTCCTTAAAGTCCGGTTGTTAACCAAGCTAAATAATAAAAACGGTTTCTACTTTATCTTCTTCTTCTTAAAACTTGCTCCACCCTCTGAGATAGAGAATGGAGCGGGTGAAGGGAATCGAACCCTCGTCGTAAGCTTGGAAGGCTTCTGCTCTACCATTGAGCTACACCCGCAAGCGATATCGCCTTCGTTCGTCTGCGATTTTCGCCGACCCGTATTCTGGTGGAGGGAGTAGGATTCGAACCTACGTAGGCGTGAGCCAGCGGGTTTACAGCCCGCCCCCTTTAGCCACTCGGGCATCCCTCCTTAAATAAGTCGGGAAAAACACACCACCTGATCTTTATATTATTGGTTGCAAGCAGGCAGATTGAACGGTGCGAACTATGAGCATTTGACGGTTATTGTCAACCGGGAAAAGGCTTAAAAATCCTTTGCTTGAAGGACTTTTTTACATTATTGCCAACTGCCTTGCAGACAAGCCCGTCTGGGTGATGGTAATAGGGTGGCAAAAAGCACTAATGCGAGCAAAAATACCCCGCCTCAGCGCTACCACGGAGAATTACCAATGAGCAAAAAAAGCAGAAAAAAAATAATGCAGCGGGGCCCGGGAAAGTCCCGAAACGAAGGCGATAGCGCCGACGAGCCAAGCGGGCATGCCCATAAAAACTGGGTTTTTGGACGTCACGCCGGTCTTGCCGCTATAGCCAACCCTGAACGCAAGATATTGCGTATTGTTGTTTCTAAACAAGGGCTTGACGACGAATTGATGAACGAAATCAAAAACGCCGTATTTCAATCAGATACCACGCGGCCCGGGCCTGAACAAAAAGACCGCGGTGCATTGGACGAAATTTTTGGCTGGGGCGCGGTGCATCAGGGCCTTGCGGTGCAGGTTGGCGGCCTAGAACAGCCGGAACTAGAAGACCTTTTGGATTTGTCGAAAGATCAAGAAAGTTCCTGCATTGTTGTTTTGGATCAGGCAACTGATCCACGCAACATAGGTGCTGTTATGCGCTCGGCTGCAGCGTTTGGGGCCATGGGATTAGTGGTACAAGATCGCCATGCCCCAGAAATGACCGCAACAATGGCCAAGGCCGCATCGGGGGCAGCCGAAAGGTTGCCGCTAATACGCGTTACCAACATATCGCGGGCAATCGATGATATGAAAAAAGCGGAATTTTGGGCCATCGGTCTAGACGGCAGCGCAACCGAAGTTTTAGAAGCCGGCGTAATGAAGGGCCGAGTGGCAATTGTGCTGGGGGCCGAGGGTTCGGGCCTGAGGCGTTTGGTGGCTGAAACCTGTGATCATTTGGTAAAAATTCCCATATCGGGAAATGTTGAAAGCCTGAACCTGTCGAACGCTGCGGCAATTGCGCTTTATTCTTTTGCCGAAAGCAACCGAGCAAAATAATTAAAATTGTCTATGGCTTATAAGTATCTGAACCAAAAATCTGGTTTATTTTTTCTGTAAGATTATGTGGTGATATAGGTTTTAGCAAAAACATATCGCACCCCACATCGGCTGCACGCGTCATCAAAGATTGGCTTACCTCGCCGGTAAGAAAAATTATTGGCACGTTATCAGCACCTTTATAATCACCGCCTCTTAATTTGGTAACAAATTCCAAACCGTCCATGGGTTTCATGTTTATATCGCAAATTATTAAATCAGGTTTTGATTCAGAAAATTTTTCTAAACCTTCTGTACCATCACGCGAAGAAACAATTTCACCAAACCCAATTTTTTCCAACATGGTGGTTACGATTTTCAGAACAAATTCCTGATCATCCACCAGCAAAACTGATCGTGTTTTATAAGGTGACGTTTTAGGTTTCGAGATAGACATTTTTGCGCCTTAGTTGATGGTTTTGTGTATTGATAATATTTATTGATAACAATTTATGCGTAGCTACAGATATATCAAGATAAATAAATTATATCCCCTATTTAGACCGCCAATCATGTATTTGAATGCTCTTTCCACGCATCAGCAAAAGCTGTGTATTGGTTATGTATTGCTTCCTTGTGCACGGTAACGTCCGCCAAATTATTGTTCTCGGCTGAATCTTGTATCAGCCTGCATATTTCAGCCAAACGCAGGGCGCCAGCCATCATGGCTGAACCTTTTAACGCGTGCGCCGCTTCGCAAACTGATTTGCTATCGGAACTGTCAAACCCGCCAACCAATTCATCAAG
>JAOUJU010000333.1 GCA_029883045.1 Rhodospirillaceae bacterium | reverse complement strand
TTTGAACCCGCTCCGGCCCCCACGGGGGCCAAACGAGCCTGCCCCGCCTCCTTGGCCCTGGCCTTGGTTTTGGCCTTGTCTACGGGTGGCCCAGATGCGGTCTTTGAAGCTGGAAAGAAAATGGCTACGAAGCGTCGGGTCTTCTATGGCTCGGGTATGATCCTCTAGGCGTTTTTGTAAACCCGCTAGCCCTTCGGGGGTTGTGGTATCGGCCCCGATTGTTTCCATCTGCCATAATATTTCAGATAACGCGCTGGCATTGCCAAGCACGTCGGCAAATGCCTTTGCCCCTGTGTTTTTTATAAGTGTGTCTGGATCTTCGCCGGGGGGCAATATTGCAAAGCGCAAACCAAACCCCGGCTTAATAAGCGATAGTGCGCGTTCAGCCGCGCGCGCCATGGCGCGTTGGCCCGCGTTATCGCCGTCAAAACACAAAACCGGTTCGGGTACAATTTTCCAAAGCTCGCGTATTTGTTCTTCGGTCAAGGCGGTACCCAGTGGCGCCACCGCACCGCTAAAACCTGCCTGATGAAGGGCAATTACATCCATGTAACCTTCGGCAACAACAAGCGGTTGGCCACCACGCGCCGAACTTTGCGCTTTTTCCATGGCGTAAAGCATATGACCTTTGTGGAATAAATCAGTTTCCGGCGAATTTAAGTACTTTGCTGTTTTATCGGTTTCAAGGGCGGGCAATATGCGCCCACCAAACGCCACGACGCGGGCACGGCGGTCCAGTATGGGAAACATCACCCTGCCCCTGAACCTATCGTATGGTTCACGGGATTTATCATCGGGCTGTATTATCAACCCAGCACCCAACAACATTTCAGTAGTAATGCCGTTTTTGCCCGCTAAATCATTTTTAATGCCATCCCTCACATCAGGGGCATAACCAATATTAAATGATTTTATCGTCTCGGCGGTTAAGCCCCGGCCCAACAGATAGTTAAGCGCGGCGCGACCTTCGGGGGCATAAAGTTTATCCGCATAATAACTAGCGGCGGCTTCGGTGGCATCATAAAGGGTTTTTTTGCGCATCTCCCGCGCGCGGTCTTCGGGGCGTTCTTCCGGAACCTGCAGGCCCGCTTCACCGGCTAGCTTTTCCACCGCTTCGCGAAAGTTTAGACCTTCGGTTTCCATTAAAAAATCAAAAACTGAACCGTGCGCCCCACAACCGAAGCAGTGATAAAAACCCTTGCCTTCATTGACCGTAAAAGACGGGGTTTTTTCTTTATGAAACGGGCACAGGCCAGAATGTTCATGGCCTTTTTTAACCAAGCGCACGCGCCTGCCGACCACATCGGAAAGGCCGATACGGGCGCGTACTTCGTCTAGAAAATTAGAAGGAATAGCCATTTATATATTATGCCATCTGTAATTATGCTTGGACACAAACTTAAAATTAGGGCGCGAATCGTGGCAATGATAGCGTGAATATATGCTAGGCGCATACAACGGCAATGGCCCCATCGGGCAATCACCTGCGCATAATTGGTTAAATATGGATTTTACTCCACAGGTAATCCACACGCATCATGTGGATGAACCACTAAAAACAAACAATTTCAAGATATTGGCCGTTTATTGGCTGCGGGTGCGGTTGAAGCCATAATTGCCTTCTCGCCCCCTAGGTCGCGAACGCAACCCATCTCGCCGAATATGCCCCAACTGATAAATAGCTCACCCAACATTTCGGTAAAATCATTGCGCTTGGCCACTATGGAAACATTTTCGGGCGCTTTTTCCAAGTGCGGGTCGCCTTTTTCAAACCCGGAAAAAATAACAAAATGAATATCGTTTAATTTTTCAATGTCAGAAAAAACTTTTGCCAATTCAACCCCATCAAATGGAGCAAAATCCCGATTGACCATGACAATATCGGGGGTAAATGACAGCGCAACAGAAATTGTTTCTAGTGCATCGTAAGCACGAATTACCTGAAAACCGCATGATAATAATTCACGTGAAACAACCTTGCGCTGTAAACCCGGCGGCATTGCTAGCAATACCTGAACATCATTTAATTTTTGCGCTGAATATTCTTTTGCCAAATTAAAGTGCGGCAAGGATGAAAGTATTTTTTCCGCTTCTCTGTCATCGGGCTCTGCGCCCGCATCGAGAATTTTTGTCATCAAATCAATAAAGCTGTGAAGATCGCGGATAATTTCAAGGTGCACCCCGCCAGCGCTTTCTAGGTAATCTTCTAACAGGTGGGCAATGCGCCCAATTACAGGAAAGCCAAATGTGGCCCCCTGGCCTTTTATGTTGTGGATATTTCTAGGAATTGAAAATAGTTCGTCATCGCTAAATTGCTCACCCGATTCAAGCCCC
>JAOUJU010000332.1 GCA_029883045.1 Rhodospirillaceae bacterium | reverse complement strand
GAACAGGTAAACTTCCATTAGTTCATGGGTACCGTCAAATTGTGGACGATAACCAAAACTACCTGCCCCATCCATCCATTTGGTGTTTAGGCCCTCATCAATGCCCGCTTGAACCGCATAAATCCCAGTGGCTGGGTGCAAATAATCACCCATGGTCAGGTTGGCGGTGGGAAAGCCTAATTCGCGCCCACGCTTATCACCGTGTTCAACCCGGCCTTCAATTTCAAACGGCACGCCCAATATTTCCGTAGCGGCACGTGGATTAGCGGCTTTTAGTTCGTTCCTGACGCGGGTGGATGAATAAATCTCGCCATTTGCATCTTTTACCGCTGGCACAGCAGTAAAACCGAAACCTTTTTCTCGGCCGCGTTTTAATAATAAATCAGGGTTCCCCCCACGACCGCGACCAAATTCAAAATCATAACCAGAAACCACATGACACGCGCCCAGGCCATCTAATAACACCTTTTGGATAAAATCATCGGCATCAAGGGAAGCAAATTCTTTGTCAAAATGTTGCACCAAGATTTGATCAATACCCATTTCTTCGATCACGCGCATTTTGGTGCGCATGGTGGTAAGGCGAAACGGTTCAATATCGGGTTTGAAAACAGATGTTGGGTGCGGCTCAAACGTTAACACTGCCCACGGCACGCCCATGGCGCGCGCGGTGGTACCGGCTTCGTGAATTACCTGCTGGTGGCCCTTGTGCACGCCGTCGAAATTGCCAATGGCAACAACCACGCCACGGGCGTCAGGGGGCAGGTCGGTATAGTGTCTAAATATCCGCATCAGGCGAGAATAAGTGTCAGCCACAGTGCCGTGGGTCAAGAAAAAACGCCTAAAATATAGGGAAAATGCCTTAAACTTAGATCCTTTTTGGGGCCATTACCGTTGCTTGGCCATCTAAAACCACTTTTCCTGCCACTTCGCAGGTGGTTTTTAGCACCACAAAGCTTTTTTCAGGCACCAATTCCACCACCTCTGCCGTGGCAACCACGGTGTCACCAACCCTGACCGGGGCCTTAAATTTAAGGCTCTGATTCACATAAATTGTACCCGGTCCGGGAAAACGGCTACCTACCACGGTGGAAACGTAAGATGCGGTCAAAATGCCGTGTGCGATGCACCCGCCAAATGGGGTATTGGCGGCGGCAAAATCATTATCTAAATGCACCGGGTTATCATCGCCCGAAACGGCAGCAAAGGATTTGATGTCATCAGCGCTAACGGTGCGGGTGTACGTGGCCTTTTGCCCGATGGCTATTTCATCGAAATAAAAAGCCCCACCCGGGGCCGAACCTGATTTTGCAATATTTCCGCCAAAGTCGTTCATGCTAACTTCCTTGATTGTAAAAGGTTTGCGCGGCCAAAATAAATTAAGAAACGAACTGATGCTCGGTTGCAGATTTTAATGCCAATTTATTGCTGAAGTAAAATGGTGCCCCCGGTCAGAATCGAACTGACACTCCGTTGCCGGAACGGGATTTTGAATCCCGCGCGTCTACCAGTTCCGCCACAGGGGCCCCTGAAAAGAAAATACCTAGTAGAGGCCCGCATAATACCCACCCTTTTGCGTTGGTCAATACGTGAAACACCGGGGCCATTGCCGGATTTGGTCCTTACTGCTATCAACGTGGGAAATCGGGCCGAGACTTAAAATTTAGGGGGCTTTTCCTTGTTAAGACGACTGTACGACTGGACCATGTCATTTTCTGCTAATCGCCATGCCATGTGGGCGTTGTTTTTTATCGCCTTTGTCGAAAGCTCATTTTTTCCTATTCCGCCCGATATTTTGCTGCTGCCCATGGTATTGGCTGCGCGTGGGAATGCGTGGAAAATTGCCGCCGTTTGCACCATCGGCAGCGTTTTAGGCGGCATTGCCGGATACGGTATCGGGTTTTTCCTTTATGAAAGCGTTGGCCGCCCGGTTTTGGATTTTTACGGTTACGGCGCCAAGTTTGAAGCATTCCAAGCGCTTTATAACGAATGGGGCGCATGGATTGTTGCCGCAGGCGGCCTAACCCCATTACCGTTCAAGGTTATTACCATTGCCAGCGGGGTAACCGGGCTTGATATGGTAACATTTACCATCGCGTCGGTGCTTTCACGCGGGCTTCGTTATTACCTGATAGCCGCCCTGTTGTGGTATTTTGGCGCGCCCATCCGCACCTTTATTGAAAAATACCTTGCGTGGATTGTAACCGGCGGTTTTGTTTTATTGCTGGGCGGGTTTGTCGCAATCAAGTTCTTGATATAAAATTAAATAGATGAAAATTAATAACAATCGCCTTTACCCTGCCTTGGTTTTGATTATTTCCCTTGGAACCTTGGTCAGCGCTTATACCG
>JAOUJU010000055.1 GCA_029883045.1 Rhodospirillaceae bacterium | reverse complement strand
TTGTGGTTTTGCATTACCAGCAATGTGTTTATCAGGCTTTCTAAAATCAAAGATTGAGTGTGATTGGGAACGCCATTATTTTGTTCTATTACGTTTTGCAGGTAATTTACTTGCGCCATGAATGCTTGACCCGATGGCGTATCAAGCGAAAATTCCGGATCAAACACCACCTCGTCAACATGGCGGTCAAGCAGGCGTGACAGTCTGTTTTCCACAACCTTGCGGTCAAAAAACACAATCATCTGCCCACAGCTGTCTTGCCACAGCATATTTGTTTCACGCGTCGGGGAAAGCAGGCTGGCGGTCTTTCCCGGCATTGAATAAACAGTTCTGTTGCCGTTTCTTACTTCGGCCTTGCCCACCAAGGGAATTTGCATAAGAAAAAACCCCTCAAGACAGCCGGGGTCAATTTCGACTTCACCGCCATAGCGAACGGCATTAAGCGAGAACCCGTTCATGCCATAGCTATTATGGATTGCAAAAAAATCCTTGTTTTTAGGTGCTGTGGGATTGAGCTTGTGCGGGCAGAATATGCGCCCCACCGCTTCGGCGGCATCATCCGCATCTGTGGTGGCAACCACTTGCGCCATGGAAAGCGGCATAGCGTTGATTTGATTGGATCCGTTGGCGAAGCTCAACACGTCCTAACCCCCCATTTATATAGATAAAACAAATGCTTATGTGGATTTATTATCTCTTGTTGGGACAATAATATCCAAAATTATATGCATATGCAAATTATTTTTGCGCCTAGTGGATATCCCTGCGCCCAGCGGATAGAGCCCGCATACCCCTAGATGATACTGATTTTACACACTAGGGGCAAAATATCTGGAGGGATCAATGAAAGGCATTAAAGGGAAGGTCGCAATTATTCCGGGCGGAGCCACAAAAATAGGCGAGGCCGCGGTTGAGCGCTTTATCAAAGAAGGGGCAAAAGTCGCTATCGCCGATATTAACGCCGAGGCCGGAGCCGCCTTGGTTAAAAAGTATGGCGACAACGCAATGTTTGTTGAGACCGATTTGCGTGACGATGCATCAATTGATGCTCTGGTAAGCGCGGTCAAGGGTGCGTGGGGGCGCATAGATTTTTTAATCAACGTTGCATGCACATATGTTGACGAGGGAATAGCATCGCCACGCGCAGACTGGCTTGAAGCGTTTAACGTGAATGTCGTCGGTTCTGTGGTGTTAATGCAAAAAACCAAAGACGAGCTTGCAAAAAACAAAGGTGCAATCGTTAACTTTGCTTCTATTTCTGCCCATGTTGCGCAAACTGGACGTTGGCTATATCCGGTATGCAAAGCCGCAATTGTGCAGTTGACCCGCAATCAAGCGGTTGATTTGGCGCCAGATGGCGTTCGCGTTAACTGCGTATCGCCCGGTTGGACGTGGTCAAACATCATCGAAGAATTAAGCGGCGGCAACCGTGCCAAAGCAGACGGCGTGGCTGGATCATTTCATGCATTGGGTCGCTGTGGTGATGCAGAAGAAGTTGCCAATGCAGTCTTGTTCCTTTGTTCCGATGAAGCGAGCTTCATAACCGGAACGGATCTAGCGGTTGATGGTGGTTATGGCGCCATGGGGCCGGAACAAAACAAGCCAGCCATTCCATTGCTAATGGAATAAAAATTTTCAATTAGGGGAGATGCCAATGTTTTCTTGGCTAAAACGCAAAAAACCAGGAGTTAATAACATGAGAAATATTACAATTATTGGCGGTGGTCAGGCAGGTCTGCAAACCGCAATCGGTCTTTTGAAGGCCGGACACAAAGTAACGGTCGCGCAAAACCGTACCGCAGATGAAATTGCCAAAGGCAAGGTTCTGTCGAGCCAGTGCATGTTTCATACCGCACTGCAAAACGAACGCGATTTAGGTATCAATTTTTGGGATGACAGTTGCCCACCAGTCGAAGGTATCAACTTTATGGTTCCAACGCCCGATGGTAGCGGCAATAAAGCTATTGATTGGGCGGCGCGTCTTGATGATGGGTTTGCGCTTTCGGTTGATCAGCGCGTCAAAATCCCTCGTTGGTTGGCTGAGTTTGAAAAACTTGGCGGTAATTTGGTTATCCAAGATGTAGGCATACCTGAGCTGGAAAAATACGCCGCCGAAAGCGACCTTGTTTTGGTTGCTTCTGGCAAGGGTGAGATCAGCTCTTTGTTTGAGCGCGATGCGGAAAAATCACCGTACGATAAACCTCAGCGCGCGCTTGCCCTTACATACGTAACTGGCATGACGCCACGGCCCGTGCATTCTGCGGTGTGTTTTAATCTTATCCCCGGTGTTGGCGAATATTTTGTATTCCCAGCCTTAACCACGACCGGTCCATGCGAAATTATGGTGTTTGAAGGGGTTCCGGGCGGACCAATGGATACATGGAAACCTGACTTCACGCCCGAACAGCACCTTGAACATTCGCTTGGCATCCTTAAAACATTCCTGCCGTGGGAATATGAGCGTTGCCAGAATGTAAAACTGACAGACGATAACGGCATTCTTGCCGGACGCTTTGCTCCAACTACCCGTAAACCAATCGCAACACTTCCCAGTGGGGCTAAGGTTATGGGTCTTGCGGATGCTGTATGCCTAAATGATCCGATTACCGGGCAGGGGTCTAATAACGCATCGAAAGCGGCAAAAATCTATCTTGATAGCATTCTTGCAAATGGCGACAAACCGTTTGACGCAGCGTGGATGCAAGGAACGTTTGACGCATATTGGGATTATGCCCAGTGGGTTGTTACCTGGACTAACGCAATGTTGATGCCACCGCCTGAGCACATCTTGCAAATCATGGGAACCGCATGTCAGGTGCCGGATGTTGCGTCACGCATCGCCAACGGCTTTAACGACCCGACCTCGTTCTTCCCGTGGTTTATGGACCCGAATGCAGCCGCTGAATATCTTGGCAAATTTTCGCCAGCAGCTGAATAAGGGCGGATTAAAATGGCAGACGAAGTGCAATTTAAAAAAGGGATGGCCCTTCTTGCTGGTGGGGTTACGTTAATCACCACCGGATCTGGGGCAATGCGTCGCGGTATTACCGCTACGGCCGTTTGCTCTTTGTCTGCCAAGCCACCCAGTTTAATCGCGTGCGCCAACAAAGACACCGGCACAGCGCAGGCGATAAAGGAAAATAATATTTTCGTCGTTAATGTTCTTGGTGACAATCACAAGGATATTGCCATGGTTTTTGCCGGTGCCACTGGAATTGCCGGTGTTGGGCGGTTTGAGCACGGCAATTGGGCAGATCATAGTATGGGCGTTCCTTACCTTGAAGATGCGCTTGTTTCGTTTGTTTGCGAAACGGGTGTGTGTGTTCCATACGGTTCACACTTTGCCTTTATTGGCGAGGTCAAAGACGTAATCATGAAAGGCGATGAAGCGTTGCCTGTTGCATGGTTGGGGTCATCGTTTCACAGCCTTTCCCCGGTTGCGTGAAGGGATGTGCAAAAATGCTAAATTTACCAAAATATAAAGCCGCCGCAGTACAGGCATCACCAGTTTATCTTGACCCTGAAGCAACCGTTGATAAAGCGTGCGATATAATCGGCGAAGCGGCCACAAACGGTGCGAAGCTTGTTGCCTTTCCAGAAGTTTTTGTTCCGGGCTACCCTTATTGGAATTGGATTGTTCCGCCACCCGAAGGATCGCCATGGTTTGAAAAATTGTACCGCGCCTCAATCGATGTTCCGGGCCCATTAGTAACAAAATTAGCAAATGCCGCACGCGATAACGATATTCATGTGGTTATTGGTGTTAATGAACGTTCACTGCATAGCTTTGGTGCCATCTACAACACCATTTTAACATTTTCAAATAGTGGCGAATTGATCGGTCATCACCGCAAGTTGGTACCAACTTGGGCGGAAAAACTTACATGGACGGGTGGCGACGGATCATCGCTAAAAGTGATGGATACTGAAATCGGCAATCTTGGCGTTTTGGCGTGCGGTGAAAACACCAATACCCTTGCCCGGTTTGCCTTATTAGCCGATGGCGAGCGCGTGCATGTTGCAAGCTATATTTCGCTACCGGTTGCGCCTAAAGATTATGACATGGCAGAAGCCATAAAAATTCGCGGTGCGGCACATTCATTTGAAGGCAAGGTATTTACGCTTATTTCATGTTCAACCATTTCCGAAGAAATAATTTCTGAAATGGAAACATTGGTGCCAAATGCGCGCGAATTGTTGGAGCGCAAATCCAGTGCCTACACGTCAATTCTTGGACCCGATGGCAGGCCCGTTGCTGGCGAGTTAATTGACGAAGAAGGCATAGTTTATGCTGAAATTGATTTGGCTAAATGCATTCAGCCCAAGCAAATGCACGACATAGTTGGTCATTATAATCGTTTTGATGTGTTTGATTTGAAAATTGATAAAACCCCACGCCAACCCGTTCGCGAATTTGTTCGCGATGATAAAAATGGCGTGGATGAAAGTGTAAAACCCGCAGAAACTATAAAGGATAGTTCCAATGGATGATAAATTTAGCGATGAAGTATTGGGCCGGGCGCGCGTAAAAAATAATGAAAAGCTTGCGTCATTTTATGACGATCTTAAAAACTACAGCACGGGTGCGCTTTGGGAAGTTGCCAACGATATTGAACCGTGGGAACCAGCTGCACCATCTGTTCCTTATCATTGGAGCTACGAAGTAACGCGTAAGCACGTGGTGCAATCAATTGATCTGGTAACCCCAGAAGAAGCGGCGCGCAGGGTTGTGTATTTTTCCAATCCCGGTGCGCTGGATAAATCTGCATGTGTTGGCTGGCTTTATTCCGGCATTCAAGGAATGAAACCGGGCGAACGCGCGCCTGCGCACGCACACAGCTCATCGGCGCTACGTTTTATTATTGAAGGCAAGGGTGCCTATACGGTTGTGGACCACCATAAAGTTCCGCTGGGGGGAAATGATTTTGTGATAACCCCTAATGGCGTGTGGCACGATCACGGCATTGCCGAAGATGGCGAAATTTCAATCTGGCAAGACGGGCTGGATATCCCGCTTGCCAAAGCAATGGATGCTAGCTTTTATTCTCTTCACCCAGAAGGCTACCAACCAATTGATTTCCCCATTGGCGACCTGCCGACAATTTATGGCGCACCGGGGCTGTTGCCGGTAAATCATAATTGGGACAAGCCATATTCACCAATGTTCAAATACCCATGGGACAAAACCTACGAAGCGCTTAAAGGGTTGGAGCAAATGACCGATGGTTGTGAATTTGATGGAATAATCATGCGTTATACCAACCCCATAAATGGCGGCCATGTTATGTCCACCATGGGCGCACACATGCAATTATTGCGTGGAGGCGAACATACCAAGGCGCACCGTCATACCGGCTCAATCGTTTACCATGTAGCCAAAGGTCAAGGATACTCGGTCATTGGCGGTAAAAAGTTTGAATGGAAAGAGCATGATGTGTTTGTAGTTCCATCTTGGGTATGGCACGAACATTGTAACACCAATTCTAAAGATGATGCCTGCCTGTTCTCATTTAACGACCTACCAACAATAGAAAAAATGAACTTCTATCGTGAAGAGGCATACACTGAAAACGGTGGCCATCAGGAAATAGTTGCCTGAAAATCAATAAAATAAAATAAGGAAAAAAACAATGAAGCTTGTTACTTATCGTCATGGCGCAGACGGAGAAGGTCGCCTAGGTGCACTAGTTGATGACATGGTGGTTGACCTTGCAGATCTTGGTGAGTGGAGCGGTGTTCCATTGCCTTCAACGATGCTCGAATTTATTGACCTTGGGCCTGTTGCGGTTACGCAAACCAGCAAGCTTCTTGAAAGTTTTAAAGGTGACTGGCCAGTTGGCGCGGCCATCCCCGCAAGCAACGTAAAATTGTTGGCACCCATACCGCGCCCACGAAAGAATATTTTTGGTATTGGTCTTAACTACGTAAAACACGTTGAGGAATCTGCCAAAAGCCTGGATACCTCAAAAGATCTGCCAACCCAGCCGGTTATTTTTTCTAAACCACCAACTACAGTAATCGGTCCGGGCGATGCCATTGAACACAATTCCGAAATTACCCAACAGCTTGATTGGGAAATTGAACTTGCGGTTATTATTGGTTCTGGCGCCAAACGTGTAAGCACAGATGATGCCATGGATCACGTGTTTGGTTATTCGGTTTGTATCGATATGTCGGCACGTGATTGTCGCCGTGCCGGGCAATGGATTGTTTCCAAGGGACAAGACACTTTCCTTCCGTTAGGTCCCTGCATTGTAACCGCAGATGAAATCAAAGATCCGCACAATCTTGAACTTTGGCTTACCAAAAACGATGAAATAAAGCAAAAAGGCAACACCAAAGACATGTTGTTTAAGGTGCCTGAGCTTATATCCGATATTTCCCAAGGTATGCGATTGGAACCTGGCGACATCATTGCAACCGGAACACCGGACGGTGTGGGTGCCGGGCGCGATCCGCAAGAATGGCTATGGCCAGGTGATGTAATTGTCGGTTGCGTCGAAGGCATTGGTACGCTTCGCCACCCAATTGTGAAGGTGTAATTCCATGACCAGAACAGCACCTTATCGTATTGGGCAAATTGTCCCATCATCAAACGTGACCATGGAAACTGAAATTCCGGCAATGTTGCGCGCGCGTGAAACCATTTTACCGGAACGCTTTACGTTCCATTCTTCACGCATGCGGATGAAAAAGGTAACCAAAGAAGAGCTAGCGGCAATGGACGGTGAATCTGACCGTTGCGCGCTGGAGCTTTCCGATGCCCGGATGGACGTAATTGGTTATGCATGTTTGGTTGCCATTATGTCCATGGGCAAGGGATACCACTGCACATCGCAATCAAGATTGCATCAGGTAACGGTGGAAAACGAAGCGCCATGCCCAATTGTTACATCGGCGGGCGCATTGGTTGATGCTTTGGCAGTAATGAAAGCCAAAAAAATTGCGCTGGTGGCACCATACATGAAGCCGCTTACTAAAATGGTGGTTGAATACATAGAACACCAAGGGGTAGAGGTGTTAGATTATGTAGCGCTGGAAATACCAGACAACCTAGAAGTTGCGGCGCAAAACCCGGAAAACCTGAAGGAAATATATAAACGCCTAGATTTAAAAGGCATTGATGCGTTGGTGCTTTCGGCTTGCGTGCAGATGCCGTCTTTACCAGCGATTGATGCGGTTGAAAAAGAAGCAGGCGTGCCAGTAATTTCGGCGGCGGTTTCGACAACTTATCATATGTTGAAATCATTAAACCTTGAAGCCAGGGTGCCCGGTGCGGGCGCACTTCTTTCTGGAAAGTATTAATGGCACGGGTTCTTGTAAACCTGTTTCACCCAAACCTTGGCGCATCGCGCGGCAATGCGGCGATGATTGATGCGCTAAAGGGCTTGGATAGCGTGCATATAAATGATGCCTACGCACATTATGGCGACAGCATAAAAATTGATGTTGCGCGTGAAAAAGAACTTTTGGAAAACCACGATATATTGGTTTTCCAACACCCACTATATTGGTATTCCGGCCCGGTTTTGATGAAGGCGTGGATGGAGCAGGCAATTGAACGCGGCTGGGCCTATCCACCGGGAATAGGAACCGCGCTTCAAGGAAAAATTTGGATGCACGGCGTTACTGCAAGTGGGCCAAAAAATTCATACTCATGGCAAGGATATAATCACAATTCCATTTCTGATTATCTTTTGCCATACAAAGGAACCGCAAATCTATGTGGGGCAATCTGGAAAAAACCATACGCCATACATTCGGTGCTTCCTAGCGGACAAGAAAAATCATGGTCTGGTGCGCCAAATATTACCGGAAGTGAATTGGAAGCCGCCGCTATGGCTTATTTAGATTGGGTTAGGCTTGCCGTATGGTCGTTTGAGGAATCAGGCAACAATCAGGCGTCAGCCATATAGGGTAACATTTTTTCACGTACCGCATCTGGCCACGGAGAAGATTTTATATTTCCATCGTCGGCAATCGATACGTGAACCAGCGTCGATTCTACCTCTACGTGGTTTGTGCCGTCTACTGTTCCGGCTATTTTTAGATCAACTGATTTATCGGTAATTTTCACAATGTTTAGCTTCCATGTCATTACCTGTTCCAACCGAACAGGTTTAAGAAACTTTGTTTTTAATTCTACCGTTGGCACGCCACTACCAAGCGTTCCGTGCATTGCGGCAAAAGAATAATCAAGCTCTTTACGAAACCATGTTTCAACTGTTTCATTCACCATTTCAAAAAACCTAGGGTAAAAAACAATTCCTGCAGCGTCGATTTGACCAAAGTGAATGCGTAATGGGTATTCAAATGTTTTCATAAAATTTAAACCTTATTTTTCTTTTATATAATTTTTAAAGCTTTCACGAAGAATATCCACACCATCTGCCAATGACTGCATGGATTTACTGTCAAGCTCGCCCATTGCGTCATTTATCCATGCCTCGTGAATGCGCGCAGCAGTGGCCATGCGTTTTTCACCTTCTTTGGTCATAAATACCCGAAGCGAACGGCGGTCATGGGCATCGGGTTCGCGGTACACCAATCCTTCTTGTTGCAGGCGATCAGTCAGGCCGGTTACGTTTCCGCCTGTGACCATCAGATTCCCCGCAACCTCAGAAAGGGTCATGCCGCGGTTTCCTTCGCGCTCTAGTTGGGCTAGGTAATCAAATTGAGAAAGGGTCATTCCACACTTTTCAACCACAACTTTTCTAAGCTCGCCAGTCATTTGGTTTGTGGTGGCGAGCATTTTTACCCACGTCCTTAGCGGACTTGCTTTTTTTGTCTGTTTTGTGGGCATGGCCTTACCTCTAATGAAATTCACCCCAATTCTCCACATGAATATGCGTCAAAAACATGTATTTCAAGCCTAAAAAGTACTTTACATATATAATATATATGTTAATAGTTTATATGTAAAGTAAATTATAACCATAACAGGGGTAAAAGCATCATGCGCATAGCAGTGGTAGGCGGGGGGCCCGCAGGGCTGTATTTTTCAGTATTGGCCAAAAAAACTTGGCCGGATTGGCAAATTGATATTTTTGAACGCAACCCAAAGGGAAGCACATTTGGCTTTGGTGTTGTGTTTTCGGATGAGACCCTCGGTATTTTTAAGGACTATGACGAGGAAAGTTATGATTCTATCCGTAGCGCCTTTGCCTATTGGGGTGATGTAGATGTTGTGATGAATGACGATGCTTTACGCTTTCGCGGAAACGGATTTTGCGGAACCTCTCGTTACACCTTGTTAGATATTCTGTCGCAACGCGCAATAGATTTGGGCGTAAATATTGAATACGAAAAAGAAATTGACCCTAACGATGACAGCATCTTGGAAGGGTATGACCTAGTTCTTCTTTCTGACGGTATTAATTCAACATTTCGTACCGCCAATGAAGAACACTTTGGAACCCACATGGATTGGCGGTCAAATTATTTTATCTGGCTAGGCTCAACCCAATCGCTTGACGCG
>JAOUJU010000330.1 GCA_029883045.1 Rhodospirillaceae bacterium | reverse complement strand
AAAACCTAAAAATGAATATCAAAAACATCGCGATTATCGCGCACGTTGATCACGGCAAAACCACGCTAGTTGATGAACTGCTTAAACAATCAGGAACGTTCCGCGAAGGACAAAAAGTTGCCGAGCGGGCAATGGATTCTGGCGATATTGAACGCGAACGTGGCATTACCATTACCGCCAAACCAACCTCGGTTGAATGGAAAGGTACGCGCATTAACATTGTTGATACCCCGGGTCACGCCGATTTTGGCGGCGAGGTCGAACGTATTTTGTCAATGGTTGATGGTGTGTTGTTGTTGGTTGATGCCGCCGAAGGGGCAATGCCACAAACAAAATTTGTTACTGGCAAAGCATTAAAATTGGGCCTCAAACCAATTGTTGTGGTCAACAAGGTAGATAAACCCGAACAGCGTGCCTACGAAGTACAAGACGAAATTTTTGATTTATTCTCGGCCCTTGATGCCAATGCCGAACAGCTTGATTTTCCGACCATCTTTGCCTCGGCTAAAAACGGCTGGGCTTCCGATGTGCCCGAAGGTGAGCAAAAAAATATGGACATAATTTTTGAAACAATTTTGTCCCACGTGCCTTCGCCTGTAGTGGTCGAAGACAAGCCCTTTACAATGTTGGCGACTACGCTGGAAAGCGATAACTTCCTTGGTCGAATTTTGACCGGGCGTATTGAAACCGGTATCGCCAAACCGAACATGAGCATCAAAGTTCTAAACCGCGAAGGCGAAGTAATTGAAACTGGGCGCATTTCTAAACTGTTGGCTTTTCGTGGCCTAGAGCGCGTTCCTAGCGATGAAGTTCGCTCAGGTGATTTGGTTGCCATTGCCGGGCTAACTAAGGCCACCGTTGCCGATACCTTGTGCGACGTTTCGGTTGATACCCCCATTGCATCCCAACCAGTTGATCCGCCAACCTTGGCCATGACATTTTCGGTTAACGATAGCCCGCTCGCTGGACAGGAAGGATCAAAGGTAACATCACGGATGATCCGCGAACGGCTTTTTAATGAAGCCGAAGGCAACGTTGCTTTGCGCGTAAGCGAAACCGCAGGCAAAGATGCGTTCGAAGTTGCGGGTCGGGGCGAATTGCAGTTGGGCGTTTTAATTGAAACTATGCGCCGCGAAGGGTTTGAGCTTTCTATCTCGCGCCCACGTGTGCTTATGCGCGAAGAAGGTGGTAAAAAATTAGAACCACAAGAAGAAGTCACAATTGATGTAGACGAAGAATTTTCCGGCATCGTGGTTGAGGCATTAAGCCTGCGCAAAGGCAAAATGATCGAAATGAAGCCATCGGGTGGTGGTAAAACGCGGTTGGTGTTTCATGTGCCATCACGCGGGATGATTGGTTATTACGGTGAATTTTTAACCGAAACCCGTGGTACCGGCATAATGGCCAGAATGTTTCATGAATATATACCCTTTGTCGGGCCCCTTCCGGGCAGGCGCAACGGCGTTTTAATTTCTAACGCTGGCGGAAGCTCGGTTGCTTATGGTTTGGCTGGCCTTGAAGGGCGCGGCCCACTGTTTATTAATGCAGGGGTAAAAGTTTACGAAGGCATGATCATCGGCGAACATTCACGTTCCGGTGACTTGGAAGTAAACCCGATGAAAGCAAAGCAGCTTACCAACGTGCGGGCTTCTGGTACCGATGATGCGGTGCGTTTAACCCCACCCCGACGCATGAGCCTGGAACAGGCCATTGCCTACATCCAAGATGATGAACGGGTTGAAGTTACACCGGAAAATGTGCGTTTAAGAAAACGTTACCTTATTTCCCATGAACGCAAAAAAGCATCGCGCGAGTCCGCTTCGGATTAATCGTTGCCAAGTTTGCTTCAAGGGTGGCGGCGATTGTACTTCAAGGTATAAGCTCAGGCCATGGCACTACGCATAAATGGTGAAATAGAAATTCCTGATAGCGCACTGGAAGAACGCTTTATCCGTTCGCCCGGTGCTGGTGGGCAAAACGTCAACAAGGTATCAACCGCAGTGCAGTTGCGTTTTGATGCGCGTGCTTGTGTTGCATTGTCTGTTATTTCAAACAGTATATTTCAGCGTTTAAAAACCCTAGCCGGTAGCCGCATGAGCAAAGAAGGCGTGGTGACAATTATCGCCAACAGTTTTCGCACCCAAGATCGCAACCGCAAAGATGCTGCCACCCGTCTGGCGCAACTTGTACAAAAAGCCGTTATCCCCCCAAAGTCGCGCCGCGCAACCCGGCCTAGTAAAACCCAAAAAACAAAACGCCTAGAACAAAAAAAACGCGAAGGGGCGACCAAAAAAACCCGCGCCCGGGTTAGCTTTGATGGTGATTAACCCCAGTTAACGGAAAAGAAACCGTGTATGGGCCTT
>JAOUJU010000331.1 GCA_029883045.1 Rhodospirillaceae bacterium | reverse complement strand
GTTGCGTTTTATAATCCGGTTTCAAAACGCAGAACCAAACAATTGGAAATTGCGCGCGATATTTTGTTACAGCACCGCGCGCCCGAAACACCAGTGATATTGGGGCGCAATTTAGGCCGCGATGGGCAAAGTGTTAGGGTGATTACCTTGGGTGAACTAAAATCAGATGATGTTGATATGCTGACAATGGTAATTGTTGGCGGGCCCGAAACAAAAACAATAAAGCGAGGCGAAAAAACTTATGTTTATACACCGCGCGGCTACGGCAAAAAAATGGAAGGTAATTAAAAATAATGACCAAGGATAATAATATAACCGTTCATTTTATTGGTGCCGGGCCGGGAGCACCCGATCTTATTACCATCAGGGGGTTAGAGCACATAAAAAATGCAGACGTGGTTTTGTATGCGGGGTCATTAGTGCCTGTCGAAATTGTTGCGTCTGCCAAAAAAACGGCCCGCGTAATTGACACCGCACCAATGCATTTGGATGAAATAATTTTGGAAATGAAAAACGCATTTGCTGACGGGCAAACCGTTGCCCGGGTGCATTCGGGCGACCCGTCAATTTATGGGGCCATTGCCGAACAAATGCGCAAGCTTGATGCGCTGGGAATAAGCTATGATGTAACCCCCGGTGTGCCGGCGTTTTGTGCCGCCAGTGCGTTATTGGCCCGCGAATTAACATTGCCCGATGTTTCCCAATCAATTGTTCTCACCCGAACTTCTGTTCGGGCCAGCGCCATGCCGGCGGGTGAAACCTTGGAAAACTTTGCCAAAACCGGGGCAACCTTGTGTGTGCATCTTTCCATTAATAACTTAAAAAATGTGGTTGATGAACTTACCCCACATTTGGGTGAAAATTGCCCGGCGGCGGTGGTGTATCGCGCCAGCTGGCCCGATGAGCTGGTTATAAGTGGAACTCTTGGCAATATTCGTGAACGGGTAAAAAAACAATCCATCACCCGCACCGCACTTATTTTGGTTGGCCCCGCGTTGGGCGAAAGCGAATTTACCGATTCAATGCTTTATAATGAAAACCACACCCATGTTTTGCGGGAAAAAAACAAAACTTAAAAAATTATAATTTTTCTTCAAGCCATTTAAGCGCTGGTTCAATACCCCAAACAACATCGCCATCGGGAGGTGGCGGGCGGCGAATTAATATTATTCTTGCCCCCACGTTGGCTGCGGCCTGAATTTTGGCAAAGGTCGCATCCCCACCCGATGCTTTTGAGACCAAAACATCAATATCCATATCGCGCATTAGGCTTTCTTCATCAGCTAAATTAAATGGCGGGCGCCCGGTAATAATTTCAAAATCATCCAATTGGGGCATGGCATCAGGTATATCTGGTTTTTCAATCATCCGGATAACAAAATGAACTTTGGCAATGCCCGCAAATGCGCCCAGTTCTTTTGTTCCAACCGTTAGCAAAACCCTTCTTGCGGTGCGCGCCACAACGCTTGCGGCCTCAACCATGTCTGGCACGTATAACACATCCGCTCTTTCCGGCATTTGCCATGTCTGGCGTTCAATCCGTAACGCCGGAATGTTTGCGTTGTTTGCCGCCGTCATAGCGTTAATACTTATTTGCTCGGCAAACGGGTGGGTAGCATCAATTACTAGATTTATTCTTTCCTCGGTTAAAAATTTAACCAAGCCATCAACGCCGTTGATGTTTTCTGAACTAAACCCACCAACGCGAATTTTTGCCGAAACATTCGGAACATTATTTGTTCTTCCGGCCAGCGAATAAATTATTTCTACTTTTTGCCCGAAATTTTTTGCATTTGTAATTGCTTGGGTAATTTTTATACCCTCAGTGGTTCCACCTAAGACAAGTATTTTTGTTTTGCCCGTATTCATTGTTCTATTCTTGCCCTTGGTTGCTGGCAGCAAGGCGGTTTTTGTTTCTATCAAAAATCCAAATATCGACATCAACGCCGCCGGACAAAGTCGCCATAACAACTTCGCGCGCCTGTTTGGCGACCATGTTTGCCAGCGAACCCTTCATATCGCCCGCAATTTCCAAAACTTGGGCAGCTGTTACAGATTCCATTGCGCTATCAACAATTTTTTTATTAGCGCCTAGTTGTTCCAACATTTGGGCAAGCTTTGTCACATCAACGCTAGAACGCGATGAATGTAAATCCATCTCTCCTTGGGCCAGTTTAGAAATTTTTCCAAAACCGCCAGCAATGGTAATTCGTTTTATTTTTTTAGTGACAAGGTATTTAAGCATCCCACCGGCAAAATCACCCATGTCGATTAGCGCCTGTTCGGATAGGTTTAAAATTTCATTGGCCGCACTTTCCGATGTTCGCCCGGTGGCCGCCAAAAGATGTTCAAGGCCAAGCTCG
>JAOUJU010000329.1 GCA_029883045.1 Rhodospirillaceae bacterium | reverse complement strand
GTTCTGGCGTAGGTTCTGGTTCTGGCTCAGGTTCGGGCGGTGGAGGTGGAGGTGGAGGTGGAGGTGGAGCAACTTTTGCTACTGGAGCTGCAGTTGGCGCAACCGCTGCGGCTTGGCCACCTTGGCTCGCGTGCACAACGTGCAAAATAGTTGCCTGCCATTGGTGCGCACAATTTGCACAACGTAACATCGTGCCCGTTGGCTTTATTGCCTCAGGCGGTATGTCGTAATGCGTTGCGCAATTTGGGCAGTTTATTATCATTCGATAACCATTTGAAACTAGTGAATCCCGACCTCGGTCTTAGTGCATTTATAGGCGTTAGCTTTCGCCAAGGCAAGCAAGGCCAAGTAAGTAAAGACAATTTTATTTTCATTATATTTATATATTATGGTGACAGTGGCTACAGGGCCTAGACTTTGGCCTTTGGCCCGTGCCATCGTTAGATAGCTATATAGCAGTTTATACTGAAAAATGCCCTTTTATCGATTCTGGTAACAAACCTGTGAACGAAAGCATCATGACGTGAATATTGACCCTACCGCCTCTATAGCCAAATTCGCTAACGTTGGCCTTCGTTATGGTCTTGGCCCCGAAGTCCTACAAGATATAAAGCTAGACCTGCAACCGGGATCATACCATTTTCTGGTGGGCCCATCGGGTGCGGGTAAGTCATCGCTATTGAAATTGTTATATCTGGCGCACCGCCCATCACGCGGTCTAGTACATCTTTTTGGACATGATGTTGCAACGACGCCGCGCAATGAATTACCAGCCTTGCGCCGTTCAATCGGGGTGGTGTTTCAAGATTATCGCTTGCTTGATCATCTTTCTACCTTTGACAATGTTGCCCTTCCGTTACGTGTGGCCCGGGTCAAGGAAGAAGAGGTTCAGCGTCATGTAGTTGAACTATTGGCTTGGGTTGGGCTTGAAAATCATATGAATGCTCGTCCGCCGACTTTATCTGGTGGGCAAAAACAGCGCGTTTCTATAGCGCGCGCGGTTATCGCGCGGCCTAGGTTGTTGCTGGCCGATGAACCAACCGGCAACGTTGATGACCGTATGGGTTTTAGATTGATGCACCTGCTTGAGGAACTAAACAAGCTTGGCACGACTATTGTGGTTGCAACTCACAACGAAAAAATTGTCGAACGATTAGGCCATCCGATAATAAGGATTAATGACGGGCGCATAAGTGTTACCCCTGGAACCGGTCCCAGTTACGTTTAAATCACCATTTAGAACGAATAGGTTTTTTATATTGTCCATGTTTCGCCGCCGTACTGACCTACCATTGGATCGCGATGCCCTTAGTCGGTTTTTGCCGTGGTTGATTGCGTTCATGGTTTATCTTGCGGCCATGGCACAAGCTGGAATGCTGGGCCTTGATTCAATGTCAGAACGTTGGAGCAGGGGCGTCGCCTCATCGCTGACCGTTCAGGTGCCGCCATCATCAACCGCATCTAAGGCACAAAGCATACGCCGGGTACAGACAACCCTTAATCTTTTGTCAGAAACAAAAGGTGTTATCCGTTCAAGCGTAATTCCCGAAAGCCGCGTTTTACAATTGTTAGAACCGTGGTTGGGTTCACAGGTGGCGGGCGATGTTCCGCTTCCGGTTTTAATAGATGTTGAAACAAGCAGCACAAACAAGCCCGACATTCGGGTGTTAAAACAAAAACTGGGGGCCGCTGTTCCGGGTGTTGTGGTTGATGATCATGGCGTGTGGTTGGCGCGTTTGGTGCAGTTAATACGAACTATGGAAGGTTTCGCCGGACTGATTTTGGTTCTTATTTTGCTGTCGGCGGGTGCGACAATTATTTTTACCACTAAAACTGGTTTGGCCGTGCACCACGAAGCGATCGAGGTTCTTCACCTTACGGGTGCACATGATAGCTATATTGCAGATCAGTTTGCATGGCGGGCTATGTCTTTGGGTTTTAAGGGTGGAATAATAGGCCTTGGTCTTGCGGTGCCAACGCTGCTGGGCTTGGGTTATGTCGCCGGACGAATTGAGTCAGGATTATTGCCCGAGATATCCCTTGGCGGCATTGGCTGGATATCGCTTTTGGTTTTGCCATTTGCATCAGCTTTGTTGGCATGGTGGACCGCCAGAATGACAGTAATGCGCAACCTTGCGGGAATGGTTTAATGGCAAGGCACCCAATATATCGTCGCGGACCGAGCACGATGGGCAAGGCACTTTTTTTCTCAGTTGGGTTTTTTGTCACGTTATGGGCCGGTGGGCTTTATCATTTTGCCTCGTCTTTACCAGCTTTAGTAATTGATAAAACAAGCAAAACCGATGCAATAGTCGTTCTTACTGGTGGCAGCGGGCGCCTAGATGCAGGGGTGGGACTGCTGGCAA
>JAOUJU010000054.1 GCA_029883045.1 Rhodospirillaceae bacterium | reverse complement strand
GGAAGATCGCCATCCATTATAATAATGTCCGGCATTTCGCGAACTGCCGTTTCAATTCCTTCTTCTGCTGATTGTGCCGTAATAAGTTTGATATTGGGTATGTTATCAATAATGCCTTGCATGACCCTTATATTTGAAACGTTGTCTTCCACGTACAGCAACGATTTAACCTCAACAGCAATTGAATCGCTTTGTGGAGAAAAACTGTGTTGAATGGGTGCTCTATCTGAAGTTTCCGCACCTTCTTTTTGCTGAGAGATTGGTAAATCTATCCAGAACACACTCCCCTCGCCCTGAGTGCTGGAAAAACCAATGCCCCCGCCCATTTGCTCAATCAGGCTTTTGGTCAAGCTTAGACCAATTCCGGTGCCTTCGATTTCGGTTGTTTCCGCGCCTAAGCGATTAAACGGCTCAAACACCTTTGATTGCTGTTTAAGTGGAATCCCAATACCAGTGTCGGAAACAAGAAAGCGAAATATATTTTCATCAAGCTGTTTGGTGCTAAGGGAAATTACCCCGCCCGGACGGTTATATTTTACTGCATTAGAAAGAAGGTTAAGCAAACATTGGCGCAATCTTACTTGGTCGGCAATAACCATAATTTCGCTAAGCGTTGTTTTATCTTCGAGGGTAAGGCCACTACTTTCGCTTTGTGGGCCTATCAGTTCTAGGCATTCGCTTACGACCACATCAACCGGCACCGGTTCAATGGAAACATTAATTTTACCCGCCTCAATCTTGGCCAGCTCAAGAATATCATTGATAAGCGATAACAAGTGGCTGCCGCCCTTGCGAATTTGCGCAACCTGGTCGAGCCTAGTTTCCGTTAATGGTGGCTCCCCCATTTCCAGCAATTGCGAAAACCCAATAATGGCATTTAACGGGGTGCGTAACTCGTGGCTCATTGATGATAAAAATTCTGATTTTGCCATATTGGCCTTGTCGGCATCTTCTTTGGCGTGCTGCAATTCATGTTCAACTTTTTTCCGTTCAGTAATGTCACGGATAATGCCAATAAAAACCATATCACCATCAATTTCCAATTTGCTTATGGCAATATCTATTGGGAAAACTGTTCCATCCTTACGTTTTCCTTCAAGTTCGCGGCCTTTGCCTATTATTTTTGGAACATGGGTCTTGATGTAGGTGCTCATGTGTGTGTCATGTGCTGCAGCTTCATTTTTTGGCATCAATAGCGAAAGGTTTTGTCCAATCATTTCATCTTTGGAGTAGCCAAATATTTTTTCGGTTCCCGGATTACACGATACTATTATTCCATTGGAATCCGACGTAATGATGCTATCAACAACGTTATCCAATATAAGCTGCAGGCGTTTTTCGCTGGCTCTGACCTCTAGCGTTCGGGCTTCAACTGTTTTTTCCAGCTCTTGTTGGCGATGTTTACGCTGGGTAATGTTACGTGCAGTGGCGTAAATCTGCCCTCTGGCGCTATCTAGGGTAGCGTTCCACAGCAACCAAGCATAGGTACCATCTTTTTTCTGATAACGGTTTTCAAATTCAACCACTGAAACCCCGCTGGCAAGTTTTTGCGCAGCATGGGTTGTTGCCTCGCGATCATCTTCGTGGACAAAATCAACGAACGGGCGGGATTTTAGCTCCTCCATTGTGAACCCTAATGTATCCACCCATGCATAATTTAGACGTTTAAAATATCCATCAATACCGGCTATGCATTGCATATCAAAAGTAAGTGAAAAAAAACTGTCTAGTTCTTCTTCGGCTTCTTTGCGTTCTTTGTTTTCGGATCTTAAGTCAATGTATGGGCCAACTAGGGTTGTGCGAATAATTACCCCAAGAATAAGCCAATACGATGTAAATTTGAAAATATGACCAACAAGATTAGAAAGGCCAAGCGCGCTTATATATAATGTAAATGCTAATTCGGCTATCATGGTCAGCACAATTGATGCAACGAGCGCGTAAAATATATTGTTGCTAAGGTGCGCTCTATTTAACGACAGATGAAGCAGTGCAAATGCAAGAATACCAATTATTATATATTCGCTATAAATTTTTATCGGTTGTAAACCGACGCCTTCAATAAACAATACCGGGGCATATCCCATTTCAATAAGGCTATATGCCAATACCGTTACCGCACCAAAGGTGCTAAACAATATGCCTGCCTTTATTTTTCGCACAAAAAATAAGGGTGCAAATAAAAGAAGCAACGCTTCAAAATATCTGGCGACAATCCAAAACTGAACCGCAACGTTGGTTCCGGTATTTTGAAAAATATTTATACCGGGATAAGAAAGCGTGTGTATCAGGTCAAGTGATGCAATCCAAAAATACCCCGACGCCAAAAACATCAGGAAATTATCTTGTGAAAATGAATACGTATTCCATGCAATAAAAAACATGGCCACCGCAACAACTATGGCGAACAGTTCGGCGATTGTATGAAATGACAAAAAATTAAACTGACTTACCGCAACCAAAAATATTGCGATAGCCAATGGGGCCAAAAACAGGTTCAGTAACCGCGCCATTGGTCGTCTTGATGGTTGGTTTAATGGTTGGCTTGATGATTGGCTTGATGAATGTGCGTTTGCAGATTCTGGCCCGCTACCGGGTTGCGAAATTGCTTTAATGGGCCCAGTTTTATTATTAATTATATTCATGCGCGGTCTCTTGCTTTGCCAAAATTGCGCTCCTTTTTTTACAGATTGGGTCGCGGCAAAGCAAAAACAACCATAATTTAATTGTTTTTTCGTAATTTCTAAGGGTGGGTGCCTGTAATTATTTTTTCACGCAAATTACGCAACAATTATACATATAATCATCACTTAATTTCATGCACTGTCGTTAAAAAGTGGGTAATTACATCCCCATCATCAGATAGGGGTAGATCAAGAAATGTTAAATTACGCCAGTCTCTATTATCCCAATATATTGGGCCTGAACTGGCACCAATCTTGCGTTGGTTAAGCAACCCCTCAAAATGATCAAGGTCTTGGGTGTCTTCAATGTCAAAGTTGTTTTCGCGAATGGTTTTTCCCGTATATTCAGTTTGGAATAAGGCAACCATCTCAGTGCCAAACAAACGATATTTAAGATCGAACGGATTATGCAAAACGTCGTAAACTATGATAAATCCATACCAGCCACGGAAATCCTCTAAATCAAAATCTCGCCATGCGGGCAATTTGCCATCGATACGTTTGTTTTGCCAGCGTTGCCACAAAGATTCAAAATGTGGGAAATCGGATGCAGATTCATTCAAATCATAACGATAATATTTCCAGTTATCGTCGGTGGTTGCATATAACGCCATAACCCATCCCTACTACGCAAAATATTTCCCATATTTAAAATATGGTTATTTAGATATCAACACAAGGTAATTTCAAGCTATCATGATCCTAGACAGCGTATGGCGCGTACGCCATTTTATAGCGATGCCAGTTTCAGTAAAACACCGGGGAATGAATGTCGTTTGTTAACAATATAAAATTAGCGGCCAAGATTGCAGCTAGGGATATGCGCGGCGGTGCAGGTGGTTTGTGGCTATTGATAGCTGGCGTTATTATTGGCACCGCAGCTGTGGCGGCTGTGGGGGCAACAACGCAAAGCCTTATGGACGGCGCCAGACATGGGGGATTGGAATCTGTCGGTGGCGATTTAAGCCTACGCCTTTTTCATCGCCCGCCCAGCGAAGAAGAGCTTGCCGCCATACGCCGTGAAGGTGATGTTAGCATCAGCGCTGAACTGCGCCCCATGGTTCGCGCTGTAAAAAATGGTCTTGTAGGCGAGAAACCTTTGCTAGTGGAACTTAAAGGCATCGATCATGCCTACCCGCTTTATGGCACCGTGGAAACTCTGCCCAAACTTAACCTTTACCAAACGCTTTCCCAACAGGGCAGCGTTTACGGCGCGGTGGCGGACCCCACACTGTTTAGTGCCATGGGTTTAAAACTAGGCGACAGCATACAAATTGGTAAAACCCATTATCAATTACGCGCAACACTTATTACTGAACCCGACCGCGCCTTTCGCGCATTTACCCTAGGGCCACGCATCATGGTGTTGAGCGAAAGCCTTGGTGCGACTGGCGCGATAAACGAAGGGGCTGAAGTTTATTTTTACACTCGGGTGAAACTGCCACCGCAAGCAAACGGTCTTGTCGATGCAAGGGGGGCAATGTCACGCATAGAAAATACCTTTCCCGGTTCCGGTTGGCGCATGGTCAATGCGCACGATGGCGTTCCCGGGATGGAGCGTACGTTGGCTATGGCGCACGTGCTGTTATTGTTCATTGGTCTTGGGGTGATGTTAGTTGGCGGTGCTGGCATTTCCGGTGCTGTGCGCGCGCACGTGGCAAAAAAGATAGAATCCATCGCCATTTTGAAATCCATTGGCGCACCGCCGGGCGTTGTTATTTTGGCCATCGGGTTTGAAGTAATGACGGGCGCATTGGTAGGCGCATTTTTGGGCACCATGCTGGGCGCACTGGGTAGCATCGGGGTTGTATCGACCTTGACGGATCACCTGCCCTTTACACTGGTGGCCACGCCAGCAATCAAGCCACTGGTAGTGGCGGGCATGTTTGGCATTTTGGTAACTGCACTATTTGCGTGGTGGCCATTGATGGGCGTACACCAGATGAATGCCCGCGTGCTATTGCGTGAACGCATCACACACACGCCCGGCAACCACGGAATAAATGTTTGGTTGGGTGCGGGTGTTATTGCATTAGCGTTGGTGGCGATGGTATTTTGGGTTTCGCCCATGCCCATACTGACAGTTGGGTTTTTGTTTGGCGCTTTGGTGCTTACTGCGTTTTATTATGCCATGGGCATTAGTTTGGTGCGTATGGCTAAAATTTTATCCCAAGGTAAGCACGCTAACGTTCGTCTTGCCCTAGGAAACCTTCACCGGACAGGGTCGCCAACTGGCCCGGTGGTAATGGCATTGGGGTTAACGCTTACACTATTGGTGGCATTAGACGCCATCGGCACTGCCGCCAGCCGCCACGTGCAACATTCCTTGCCGCTAAGCGCACCGGATATGGTGGCATTTTCGCTAAAACCAGAAACGGCAATACAATTAGCAGACCGACTAGCAGCATCTAACATTTTAGAGCGCCAACGCATCATGCCATTTATGCACGCGCGCGTGCAGGCCATCGGCGGTGTTGCGGTGCGCGACCTTAAAATTCCGGGTTCCATTAATTGGGTAATTCGTGGCGATCGCGGGGTATCGTTCGCAGCCGAACCGTTTAACAATACCCAAGCAGCACAGCCCGGTTTTTCAGTGGACGCAGGCGTGGCAAAAAAACTGGGGCTTATTAAAGGCGATACCATAACCCTTAACATCAGCGGGCAGTTGCGCAAGGGTCCGATTTTAAATTTCCACACTGTTGATTGGACGGGGTTGGATTTGGATTTTCCCATAATCGCCACGCCAGTCACATTCAAAGATATTGCCCATACTTTTGCAGCATCATTAAAAGCTATTCCCAATGAGGGTTTTGCATTGGAGGCATTGATAAAAAAAGATTTTCCCGATGTTGCGCTTATTCGTGTAGCCGATGTTTTGCGTTCATTGGCCAAGGCTTTGGACGCTGTGGTCGCAGGGCTACAAGCAGCAGTATTATTGTGTGGGCTGGCGGCCTTGATTGTGTTGGTAGGCAGCGTGCTTCAGGGGCTACGCGAACGCACCGATGAGGCTATATTGTTCAAGGTGCTGGGCGCACGCCGCCACCAATTGTTAAGCCAGTTGACGATAGAGTTTCTGGGTCTTGGTGTTTTGGTTTCGCTGGTGGCTGTACCGCTGGGCCTAAGTATTGCTTACGCTGTATCACGGGCGGCGGGGCTTGGTGTTGGGGGTTCAGATATCGGCATGTCATTGGGTGACGGTATTTTGCTGGGCGTTATTGCAACCATTGTGACGTTGGCAGTTGGTATGATAGCAACGTTAAGTGCATATACGGTTACGCCAGCAAAGGTTTTGCGCAACCGCGCCCTGTGAATGATCGGTTATATATTTGGCGAATCTTAGTGCAAAGGATCCGTCGAATAGACCTTAACCCGAAGCCCGCCATGATGAATGGGCTCGCTTTCATGCGCGAACGCTAAGCCTGTTTTTTTTGCCAGCGGTTCCATGCTGGTCACTAATCCGACCCGCCAGCCAGAGAATTTTTCCTTTAACCTGTTCCCAAGGGAACGATACAACGCATCTAACTCTTTCGTGTTTCCAATCCGCTCTCCATAGGGCGGGTTTACAATTACCAGACCGGGTGGGCCGTCGGGTGGCACAATCTCGCCTACGCCCAGTTGTCTAAATTCGGTTTGTTTGCTAACCCCGGCCCGTTCTGCGTTGGCGATGCTCATCCGGATCGCACCGGGGTCGCGATCACTACCATAAAATTTTACTGTGGTAATTTTATTGTTTTCCCGATTTCGCAATGCTTGCCACTGCACATCATCAAAGGTTTTTAGATGTTCGAATGCAAAATGGCGTGACCGACCTGGGTATAGGGCCGCTGCAATTTCAGCGGCTTCGATAACAAACGTTCCAGACCCACACATAGGATCAACCACAGGCTCTTTTCCACTATAACCACATTGACGCAGCATTAGTGCCGCCAAGTTTTCGCGCATTGGGGCCTTACTGACGGCTTCTTTATGACCACGCCTGTGCAGCATTTCCCCAGAAGCATCAATGCTGATGGTGCATAAGTTATTATCGATGCGCGCCTTGATGCTTACCTCAGCCTCACGCGAGACCTTTAGACCTAGGTTATTTTTGATTGCGTTTTCGATGCGTTCGATCACGGCACCGGAATGATAAATGTGCGAACCTTTGCACGATGCATCAACCCGCACCGGCACATCATGGCGTAATGTTTCTTCCCAAGGGAAACTGCGTAAATGATATTCCAATTGGGCAAGATTGTTGGCCTTAAACTGACCCAAACGAACTAAAACCTTGCTGGCCCCACGCATATCAAGGTTTGCCCGCCAAGCTGTGGCCCAATCGCCCTTAATTAAAACACCGCCCACTATGACTTTGGGCTTGCGAAACCCCTTCTCTACGGCTTCTGCGCGTAGAAGCTGTTCCAGCCCGGGTGCTGTCACAAGAAGAATCTCAAGATCATTTTCTGATTTCATCATGCATACTTATAACGAAGACAGTCCGCCGTCGATAATGATCTTTTTAAGCTACCGCTCATATCGGATAAAATTAATGCCCGCCATATGTCTTGCGAAGCTCTGCTTTTTGCACCTTACCCATGATATTACGGGGCAAATCGTCAACAAATATGATGCAAACGATGCAAGAATGGCGAGCCCGCCCGGATATAGATGGGCGCTCGGACAGCTTATGGCAAATCAACAGAAAGCTAGATTGAAAGCCATCAGACGGATATTTTACGCTCGCCTGCCACTTGCGATTATCACTTCAAGCCCAGCTTCATAACCACCATCACCATCAAACTGGCTGAGGCAGTCACGCACATCCGACCACGCTTTTTCTTGTTCATCTTTACCAAGGTCGGCGATCACGGCCCGATAAGCGCCAAAGGCCTGCTGCATCATTGTAAGCGCATCATCTACATTGGCGGCACGCAACGGTGCGCTGGTTATTTTGGTTTGAACATCTTCTAGGCCATTTTCTTTAAAAAGATTTTCTAGTGCGCCATCACCACCCAGCGCAAACAAACCAGGTTGCCCCGGTGCGGGCGGTTGTTTGTTCGCATGACCCAGCAGGATTTTCATGGGCTGGGATAATGAAGGGTTGTTCTGGGGTGACGTAAAGACCATTGCGCCAAATCGCGCCCCCGGTTTCAAAACACCACTTATGGATTTTACCGCTTTTGTGGGCGAGGGAAAGAGCATTAACCCAAACCGACAAATGGCCGCATCAAACGGCGCCATCGATGCATCAAAGCCATCGGCTGAACTTTCCAGGGTTTCAATGTTGCCCAAACCTTCCCGTACGGCGCTTTGGCGAACGTGATCAAGCATGGTGGCGGAAATATCAGATGCAACAACCTTGCCGCCCGAACCAATGCGCTTTGCCGCCTGGATGGCCTGGTTCCCGGCACCGCTGGCGACATCAAGCACTTTACTGCCATCCTTGATCCCGGCCATATCTAACAGTTCATCGGTAATCCCTGAAAGGTGTGTGGAAAAAACACTTTCCCATTTTGCCCATCCGGGCGCTGCCGCTTCCCAAATGTTGCGCAGTTGTTCGTTTGATGTGGTGTTGGTCATTCAGCCCCCCGTTTTCAAATAATCTAACCCAATAAATAATTTAGCATAATTATTGTAATGAACACCCCTAAAATAAGTCACGGATATTTTACTGATTTTTTGAGCGCCAAGGCCCGCCCTGAACGAAATTACAGCAATAAATTTAATGGCGAGCCGTGCGGGGATATAAGATGGAAACCAGCCAATAAGGGTGGTTAATTTGCAATAATAGATATAGGATTTGACCACAAATTACGGAGGGGATGCCAATATGAATATGCTTGCAGCGGTCGGACCTTGGGACCTAGTGGCGGATGGATACGCCGATGCCAACACTGAATTCTTTGCGGGTTTTAACAGGGCGGCAATGAAACTGCTGGAGCTTGCAAAAACCGACCGTGTGCTCGATGTTGGATGCGGCCCCGGGACGCTTGCATTGGTTGCCTCCGAAAAAGTTGCATCCATTGATGCGCTGGATTTTTCGGAAAACATGATAGCTGTACTGCAAAAACGCATCAAACAAGAAGGCTTAAGCAACGTCACGCCATTGGTGGGTGACGGCCAAAACCTACCTCATACGGATAACGAGTTTGACGCGGCGCTTTCAATGTTCGGGCTAATGTTCTTTCCTGACCGCGCAAAAGGGTTGGCGGAAATTTATCGCACGTTGAAACCCGGTGGCCGGGCCTGCGTTGCAAGCTGGGCGCCTACCGATCAATCACCCCTAATGCAGGTTATGTTTGGCGCGCTTCGAACCATCAATCCGGATATTCCCAAACCGCAAACCGACATTGCGTCCCTCGAAAACCCGGATGTGCTTGCCAGTGAGCTTGCTCAGGCCGGATTTAAGAACGTTGAAGTTCACAAGGTTACCCATGGTGTTGAGTTTTCAGATGCTAAAACATTCTGGGAAGAGTTGACCAAGGGCAGTGCGCCCGTGTTGATGATGCGAAAAAAGATGGGCGAAGATACCTGGCAGGAAAAATCAAAAATCGCAGTAAAACACATCGAAGAAACGCTCGAAACCTTCCCAGCAAGGCTTGCCTCCGATGCGTGGCTAGGTGTTGCGGTTAAGTAAAGAAGATGTTTGGCTGACACACTACTAGCGAACGCATGGTGTTTCAGGTACGGAAAAAACGAGCCAATATTCATAGATGGGAAGGTGATGGCGACCCCTACGGGGCCAATGCATTTATGCCGTTTCAAGTAGTTAGGCGCAAGTGGGACAGCCGAAATTGAAGCATTGTTCAATGGGTTGCTTAATATAAGTGTCCCACTT
>JAOUJU010000328.1 GCA_029883045.1 Rhodospirillaceae bacterium | reverse complement strand
TGAAGCCGTAACATATTCATTTATGCCATCAAGCGATGCCAATCTTTTTGGTGGCGTGGAAGATAGCATTCGTTTGCTTAACCCCATTTCATCTGACCTTGATGTGATGCGCCCTAGTATTTTACCCAACCTGCTGGCCGCCACTGGGCGCAATGATGCACGTGGTTTTGCTGATGGCGCATTGTTTGAGGTCGGCCCCCAGTTCAGCGGTGATAGTGCCGATCAACAACAACCCGTGGCCGCAGGCGTGCGTTCGGGATTTGCCGTAATGCGCAATTGGGATGGCCCGGCGCGTAAAGCAGATGTTTTTGATGCCAAGGCCGATGCCATGGCGGTAATAGCAGGCTTTGGCCTAGATCCGGCCAAGGCGCAAATAACCGACAAGGCCCCAAGCTGGTATCATCCCGGGCGCTCGGGTTCGGTGCAATTGGGGCCACAAAATGTTTTGGCCCATTTTGGTGAAATCCACCCCGGTATTTTGAAAAAAATGGGTCTAAAGGGCCCCGTTTCGGCGTTTGAGGTAAATTTAGGTTCATTCCCGGCCCCGAAAAATAAAAAAAGCCAACAACGCGCCAGCCTGCGGCTTTCTGCCTTGCAACCGGTGATGCGCGATTTTGCCTTTGTGGTGGATAGCGCGGTTATGGCCCTAGATGTAGAGCGTGCCGCCAGTGGCGCAGATAAGCAACTTATTGTAAATGCACGTGTTTTTGACATGTTCGCGGGCGAAGCACTGGGCCCGGATAAAAAATCCCTAGCGGTCGAGGTCACATTACAGCCAGTAGAAAAAACCCTGACCGACGAAGAAATTGAAGCTGTCAGCAAAAAAGTAATAAATGGGGTATCTCAGGCCACGGGCGGCGTTTTGCGCACCTGATTTTGCTTTAATCCATTGAAATAAAAGAAAAAATTATACTTATAGACATCACACAAACGTGTATCGGACATTTGTGTGATTTAAGTGTATTTTACACTTCCTTAAGTACGGATAATTTATTGTCTGGAAATAGTGATTCTTTATACATACTTACGCTATGGTATTATTGAATATAATATTATGGCGACTTGGGGTGCAAAAAAATAATAAATTGAATGAGTTTAATTAACTGAAAAAATCTAAATTTGTGCAAGGGGAAATAAACAATGCCAAGCGACGTAAAACCCACCGGGGTTGAACGCTTTTTCGATGAAAGTGAAATCATCGTTAGCAAAACCGACCCGACCGGACGGTTAACATATGTAAATCCAGTATTCCTTAAACTTTATGGTGGGTCCGAATCTGAATGTATCGGCCAGCCCCATTCCATGGTGCGCCACCCCGATATGCCGCGTTGTGTGTTCAAACTATTGTGGGACACACTGGGTGCAGGCAAAGAAATTTTTGCATATGTTAAAAACATGTCAAAAAACGGTGATCATTATTGGGTTCTAGCCCATGCCACCCCATCACGCGATAACAGCGGACAAGTGGTTGGCTATCATTCCAACCGCCGCGTTCCCAAACGCTCAGTAATAGATAATGTCATTCAACCGCTTTATAAGCAGTTGCTTGATATTGAAAACAGCCACGCCAACCGCAAGGACGGCATGAACGAAGCGTTTGATACGCTTGTCGGTATTCTCAAAGAAAAAGGTGTCGCTTATGATGAATTTATCTTCTCTCTCCAAGACTAAGGCGGCCATAATTGCATCTGCTACGTTTGCCATAATTGCCGAAGTCGGCGCTATTATGGGCATTGGTGGCATCATTGAAGAAATTGCCATCGGTCTTATTGTATTGGCCGCTATTGCCAGTTTCTTGCTTATAAACAAGGTCAACAAGCAACTAAGGCGCACTGTTGAAGTTTGCCAAGCTGCAAGCAAGGGCGAATTTGAAGCCCGTATCCTTAACATCACCGAAGGTGGCGATTTGGGTGCAATGCAGCACGCGGTTAACGCGCTTGTTGATATTTCCGATGCGTATGTTCGTGAAACAATTGCCTGCCAAGAATATGTTGTGGATAATAAATATTTCCGTAAAATTCTACCTGCTGGTATGCGCGGAACGTTCCTTAATGCGGCTGTTATTTTTAACAAAGCATCAGATACCATTGCAGCAAAAACAAGTAGCTTTAATGCTGTTGCCGATGATTTTGAAAAGAACATGAAAGTAGTGGTCGAAAGCGTATCTGCGGCTGCTACCGAAATGCAATCTACCGCTAAATCTATGGAAGGCACTGCCCAATCCACGCAACAGCAATCCACAATTGTGGCGGCTGCGGCGGAAGAAGCATCAACCAACGTGCAAACGGTGGCTAGTGCGGCTGAGGAACTGTCTAGCTCAATTTCTGAAATCTCACGCCAAGTTGCGCAATCAACGCAGATTGCCGGTGCT
>JAOUJU010000053.1 GCA_029883045.1 Rhodospirillaceae bacterium | reverse complement strand
AGTCATTATTTTACCCTTTCTGTTTTAAATAGAAAAATTAACTTTTATTATTTTCGTTTGCTGCTTGCGATTTGCGTTTTTGTATTGCTAGCCAGCGCAAACAACCCACCCTAATTCGTTGCGAAAGGACATCATCTTCACTTGCCGCCCCATCCTTGGGCAAAGCGCGTTCGATATCGGTGATTAACTGGTGAACGTTTTTTCCAAAATCTTTCGCCACCATTTCCAGCAATTCCCAAAATGGTTGCTCAAGAAAAACTAACTTATTGTTTTTATTAATTTTTGATAAAGGCATCCTGATGAAACTCTTTATTTTTTATCCCCCCCCCTGCTTCGAGCTCTTGTTTATCGAGTAAGTGATGCTATTAATTATTTCTGGGAGCGCGCACCCCCCTAAGGGGGGGTGCAAGACAATAAAATCATTGTCAGGATTAATTTAGCTTCGGCTATTTGATTGAGGGGGGGCAATTTTTTGAACAATTCTTTAACAAACATACCTTTTTCCAATGGCGCCATAGACCAAAGATGCTTGAATTTAATTTCAGGCATTTATGATTTGCCCTTAAGTCCTGAAAGGTGGTCTCCGGTATTGGATGAATTTACCTCCATTATGGGTGGCGCAATAGCAGGCGTGGCCGCATATGACCCCATATACATTGATCATCATCTAAATAAGGCAACGTCAAACTACACTGAAGAATTAAAAAAAACCGTATCTGATAATTTTCAAGCCAAAAACGGATATAAATCTGCGTTTGCCAAAATGGCAACAAATCCGAAACGTGGTTTTATTAATGATCTGGAAATGCTGGAACTTGACAGCATAGAAAAATACGGTGAACGCCCTCATGTAAAGTGGTTATTGGAAAACTTAGGGGTTTTCCGTGGATCCGCTAGCTGCCTGAACATTCATAAAGCATGGACGGACATTTTATTTATTATGTACCCTTATGGTAGGGGGCCCATGTCATATCAAGAAAATATTATTGGTGAACTTTTTCTTGATCATTTTGCTAAGACAGTTGAAATCGGTAGGTCTTTCACCGTTTTAAAAAATCGGTTCAACAGCGTGTTTGCTTCGTTGGACAGAATGCACATTGGTGTTTTTTTGCTATCTGCTACAGGGTCTATTATACACCAAAATATGGAGGCGCGGCGCATTCTTGATGCTGGTGACGGCATTTCGCTTTCGCGTGGCGGCTACCTTTATCCAGTGGATGAAAGTAGCCGCGAAATAATGAAAGATGCAGTTTCAAAAGCAGCAGCAACAGCGCAAGCAAGGCATAACTGCGCTGAAACAATTCTCAGCTTAGCGCGCACCTCTGGACTCAATCCATACTTGGTTGAAATATCACCACTTCGCGACAATGATGAAATTGAAAGTCAATTCAGTGGATGTTTGGTGTATATAATCGACCCCGACAAAACTGATATAGTTTCAACCGAGGGCATGGATGCGCTTTACAATCTTACCGGCACAGAATCAGAAATATGCAAAATGCTGGCAGAAGGATTGGAAACTGACGACATAGCGGAATCCAGAAACATCACCCGCGAAACGGTTCGTAATACGGTGAAACAGATTTTGCAAAAAACCGGTGCCTGTAACCGTACCCAGTTGGTTAGGTTGGCGCTCAGGGTTAATCTTCCCATTGATAGTGCGTCAGATACCGACAAGCAGCCGTAGTAACCCCACCCCACCCTACGACCTAAACACCAAGCGACAATGCCCGACAACATATTGACGGAGGGTAAATAAATGCGATGCCTAATGGTTAATGGCGGTAATTTGCAATAATAAATCATATATGTAAGAATAACGCTCAGTAATACATTTCATATTATCGAGCAAGTAAAAGTAAAGTAATGAGTAAGTATTAGTAATAACCGGAAGAACCCATATGGGTATTCTGCCTGTATATTCAATATTTACTTATTAATACTTTATTTTCACTTGGAAAAGCCACCTAATATAGGGGAATTACTTTGAAAATTACTAAATTATTCTTGCCTGCCATATTTGCCACCCTTCTATCATCGCAAGCCCTTGCGGCCACTGATTGTGGGCGAGTGACCATTTCCGACATGAACTGGAGCTCGGCATCCTTGATGGCCAACGTTGATAAGTTCATTTTGAAAAATGGCTACGGCTGCGCTGCTGAATTGGTTCCGGGCGACACCATGCCAACCGGAACATCAATGATCGAAAAGGGCGAGCCCGACATTGCGCCGGAACTGTGGAGCAACTCACTTAAAGATGCCATTGATAAAGGCGTTGCCGAAAAACGTTTGCGCATTGCCGGTAAATCGCTTGCCGATGGTGGCGAAGAAGGTTTTTGGGTGCCAAAGTATATGGTCGAAAAAGACCCTTCACTGGCGACCATAGCTGGCATTAGAAAAAATGCTAAAATGTTCAAACACCCCGAAGATCCAACCAAGTCTGGTTTTTACACATGTCCGGCTGGGTGGAACTGCCAAATTTCTGCCGGTAACCTGTTTAAGGCACTTAAATTGTCTGATGACGGCTTTGAGCTGGTTGATCCCGGTTCGGGTGCTGGGCTTTCCGGTGCAATTGCCAAAGCGTACGAGCGCAAGCAGCCGTGGTTTGGTTATTATTGGGCACCTACATCGGTACTGGGTAAGTACGAAATGGTAAAGGTTGATTTCGGTTCAGGCATTAACAAAGATGAATACATGAAATGTACATCCAGCGCCGATTGCGAAACCCCTAAGGTAACCATGTATCCGCCATCACTGGTGGAAACCGTAACCACCGAAAGTTTCGCTAAACGTGCGCCCGGTGCTTATGAATACCTTACCAAGCGTGCTTTTAAAAATGCGCAGATGAACAAACTTCTGGCATGGATGGAAGACAACCAAGCAGACGGCCAAGTTGCGGCCGAATATTTTCTAAAAAATAATGAGGCTACGTGGATGGAATGGCTATCGCCTGATGCTACGGCAAAGGTAAAGAAAGCCCTTGCGGCCTTATAATAAATAATACCTCGCCCTTGCATAAAGTTGGGGCGAGGTTTTTATTTTTTAATTCACATTGAAGGTAAAAAAATAAATATGGCCACCGAAAGCTGGTTGACTAAATTTCCAGAAATGGAGCGCGCAGACCTTGTTGCAATACGCAAAGGTCTTGACGAAAGCTATCGCGCTTTTTCGCGTACCTATGGTGATGCCATAGAATCTGTTTTTAACCCTCTTTTGAAATTTCTTGTATGGTTTGAAAACCTTTTGCTGGCATCACCATGGTGGCTGGTTATTGCGGTTGTGGTGGCGCTGGTATACGGAGCCAGCCGTTCATGGAAGCTTTCATTGGGGGTAATTGGATCATTTATGCTTATTGGTTATTTCGGCATGTGGGAAAACACCATGCGCACCATGAGCATAATTACCGTTTGCACGTTGCTTTCAATTTTTATGGGCATTCCCATTGGCATCGCCATGGCACGTTCAGACAAGACGCGCGCAGTCGTCACCCCAATTTTAGATATTATGCAAACAATGCCTGCATTCGTTTATTTAATTCCGGTCGTAATGTTGCTTGGTATCGGCAAGGTACCAGGAGTAATTGCGGTGGTTATTTATGCCATACCGCCAGTTATTCGCCTGACAAATTTGGGCATCCGTCTGGTTGATAAAGAGGTCTTAGAAGCCGCCACTGCGTTTGGTGCCAATTCATCGCAACGATTGTGGGGGGTGCAGTTACCGCTGGCCATGCCTACAATAATGGCCGGCATTAACCAAACAATTATGATGGCATTGGCAATGGTGGTTATTGCCTCGATGATCGGGGTCAAGGGATTGGGCCAACCAGTTTTAAAATCCATTACCAACCAGTATTTCACTATGGGTTTGTTTAATGGCTTAGCCATTGTGGCGCTGGCAATTATTTTTGATCGGGTATCGCAAGCATATGCCAAGCGCACCCAAAGACATCTTGGTGGTACACAAAATGGATGAACCAATAATCAAGATTGAAGGCCTATATAAAATATTTGGCACCAACCCCGAAAGCGTGATGGCCATGGTTATGGATGGCGCATCTAAGGATGAAATTCTTTCAAAGACCGGGCATGCGGTTGGCCTTAGCAATATTAATCTAAGCATAAAGCGCGGTGAAATATTTGTTATCATGGGGCTTTCGGGTTCAGGAAAATCCACCTTGATACGCCACTTCAACCGCTTGATAGACCCAACCGAGGGAAAAATTCTGGTTGATGACGTAGATGTAATGGGTCTTGGGCAAAAAGAACTGGAGCAGTTTCGCCGCCACAGGATGTCTATGGTTTTTCAACATTTTGGTCTTATGCCACACCGCACGGTCATTGAAAATGTTGCCTATGGCTTGATGGTACAAGGTGTTAATAAAACCACCCGCCACGAAAAGGCGACAACATGGTTGGATGCGGTTGGCCTTGGCGGGTATGAAGATCAATACCCATCACAGCTATCCGGCGGCCAACAACAACGTGTTGGTCTTGCCCGCGCACTTTGTACCGATGCCGATATTTTGCTTATGGATGAAGCTTTTTCAGCCCTTGATCCGCTCATTCGCAGCGAGATGCAAGACCAGCTTATTGAATTGCAAGACAAATTGCGTAAAACAATAATATTTATAACCCACGACCTAGACGAAGCACTGCGTTTGGGCGACAAAATTGCAATATTAAAAGACGGCAAACTTTCCCAGGTTGGCAAACCCGAAGAAATTTTATTAAACCCGGCTGACGATTACGTTGAAGCATTTGTTCGTGACGTTAACCGTGCGCGGGTTTTAACCGCAGACGTGGTAATGAAGCCGCCCGTGCTTCGCCTTACCAAAGAAAACCTTGATGATGCGTTAGAACAAATGCGCGGTAAAAAACACGATTACGGATACGTTTTTGAAGAAGATGAATACCGTGGCATTATTACACGTGAGATTATTGAAAATGAAATAGACAGCCCGGGACCCAATGCTAACTTGTGCGAACTGGCTGAAGACATGGCTACCGTTCAACCCGACACATCCTTAGAAGAAATTTTGCCAACAACCCTTGGCCAGCCATACCCCGTTCCGGTTGTGGGCGAGGACGGTGAATTTCATGGCGTGGTATCAAGGAAGTCCATGATTTCTATTTTATCAGATAATAATGGAACTTCGGATAAAGCCTGATTTAAGCACCCCCCAAGCGCTTAAACTGCCAATGAGTTTTAAAAAATCCGCTAACCAAAAACCGCCAAAACCTGTACAATGCATTTATGGAAAACGGTCTTAGGTACGCTTGCGATTTTGACGGTCAAGGCGGCGCCAGTACAATCGACTGGGCGGAAATAAACACGACAATTGCAAGCAGTAAGACCCGCTGGCTTCATTTTTTGGTTGAAGAACCCGGAACCGAAACATGGCTTAGGTCTGAAAGCGGGCTTGATCCCATAACCTGCGATGCTTTGCTTGCCGAAAACACCCGCCCACGGGTAACCCAGATGGATGACGGCTTGTTAGTTATTTTGCGCGGTGTCAACCTTAACCCCGCCGCCGACCCGGAAGATATGGTTGGTATTCGCATACTTATTCAGGCCGAGCGCATTATTTCGCTTCGCATTCGTAAGCTTAAAACCACCGAAGAAATTCAAGGTGCTTTAGAAAAAGGTATCGGGCCAAAAAATTCCGGTGATTTTATTGTTCATATGGTTAAAGGCCTAACTGAGCGGATGGAGCCCGTCATAGAAAATATTGATGATGAACTTGGCATTATTGAAGAAAATATTTTTTCGTCCACCGGCGATCAGACCCCAGATAATTTAGCATCACTTCGTTACACGCTTATTTCATTAATACGTTATGTTTCACCACAACGCGAGGCATTGAGCGCGCTAAAGTCCATAAAGGGTTCACTTTTAGATGATGACCAGCGCCAGAAAATCAGCGAGGCGGAAAACACATTGCTGCGCTACGTTGAAGACATGAATGCCATGCGTGACCGTGCCATTATTATTTATGATGAAATACGTACCCGCCTGCAAGAACGCATGGGTAAAACCATGTATCTATTAACCGTGGTAACCGCACTTTTGCTGCCACCCAGCCTGATTGCTGGTGTGCTGGGCATTAATGTTGGTGGCATGCCCGGCGTAAACAGCCCTTGGGCATTTTCCATAGTGGTCACGCTAATATTGGTGCTTTGCGGGTTTGAGCTTTGGTTGCTTAAGCGCCTTAAGTGGATATAGCCCAGTAATGTTCGCCACCATAATTACAATTTCCGCACTGTTGCTTGCAGTTTTTGGCATGAACCTTGGCTTTGGTTTACAGGCAACCTTGCTTGGGGTTCGTGCCGGACTAGAGGCATTTGCGCTACCTATGATCGGCGCAATAATGGCGCTTTATTATGTGGGCTATATTGGTGGATCGCTTTTTGGCCCAGGACTTATAAACCGCATTGGTCACATTCGAACCTTTGCCGCATTAGCCTCCATAGCATCGGCTGCCACGCTGGTTCACGCTATTTTTGTGGACCCGTTTACATGGATGGTGCTTAGGACTGTGACCGGGTTTTGTTTGGCTGGGCTAATAATTGTGTCAGAAAGCTGGTTAAACCACGCATCCAACAACACCAACCGCGGCAGCGTACTTTCCACTTATATGATTGTTACCTTGGGTGCCACTGCAATTAGCCAGTTTTTACTAAACACCGCACCACCCGAAGGAAGCAATCTGTTTATTTTAGTTTCTGTTTTGGTATCTCTTTCATTGGTTCCACTAGCTATTACCCGCAGTGAAGCACCGCCACTGAAACCAAAAAAACCAATGCCCATAAAACGTCTTTTTATAATTTCCCCCGCTGGTGTGGCGGGATGTTTTGCCACTGGCCTTATTAACGGTTCGTTCTGGGGTATGGGGGCGGTGTATGCGCAAAAATCTGGGATGTTAACGCAAGAAATATCCGTGTTTATGGCTATTGTCATAGTTGGGGGCATTATAACCCAATGGCCATTGGGTAAATTATCTGATCATATTGATCGCAGATTAGTTATTATTGCCATTGGTTTTTTCATAACTGGCGCAAGCATTGCCCTTTCATTGGCTGGTGATATGGCGATTGAGCTTCGTCTTATCGCAGGTGCATTTTTTGGCATGGCGGCATTCCCTCTTTACGCTATTTCCATTGCCCACGTTAATGACAAGGTTAAGGCTAGTGATTTTGTTCCGGCAAGCAGTGCCTTATTAGTTATATATGGCATTGGCGCCGTTATGGGACCGGTTATTTCATCTGTTGCCATGGCGCAATATGGCCCCGGTGGATTATTTTATTACACCACCATTGTCGCATTATTGCTTGGAATTTTTTCAACCCATCGTTTGCTAACTGGTAAAAAGGTATCAAACGAAGACAAGGAAGATTTTGTTTCCGTTCCCAAAACCAGTCAAATTGCGGTTAACATGGCAGCTGCCGTTAACGAAGAAAAAGCCGTTGATGGTTAAATATTGGCGCTTTAATTAAATGATGCCCTATTGATTTTTATGTGAACGTAGCTTGGCGTAGTTTTCAGCGCTTAATTCATCGAACAAAGCACAGCGGTCTTCCTCGCTTACGCCAGATGCTTCAAGTGCCGCCGCGCCTAGGCGTAGGCTTGATTCAACCGTATCGGGAATGGAATGGGCAATCCCCATTGCTTCAAATCTATCTACAATGTTCCAGTCGTGTGCCCGTGCGTGAATAGGAACGTTCGGATGTAAACGGTTCATGGTTTTTACAAGCATTTCTACCACGTTTGGGTTATCCAGCGTTATCACCATCAATCTGGCATTTCTGGCCCCAGCCGCACGCAAAACATCAGGACGACTGGCATTTCCAAAAAATACCTGGAACCCATCGTTTCTTCCTTTGGTTACGTTATCTGCATTCAAATCAATTGCGATGCAGGGAATATTGGCCGCTTTTAACAAAATCGCTACGGTTCTTCCGACCCGACCAAATCCAGCAATCAAAACCGGACGTAAATCATCTATACCATTATCCACCATTATTTCCGACGCTTCATCGGGGATACGCATTGCAATATAACTTCCAACGCGCACCATTAGCGGTGTCATGGCCATTGAAATAACTATTATCGAAAGCAACGTTGAGACTAGCTCGGCTTGCAAAATATAGTGGTTGCCTGCCAAAGAAAACAGCACGAAGCCAAATTCACCCGCTTGCGATAGTAAAAACCCAGCACGCATGGAATCCCCAAACGATAACTTGGCGATACGCGCCATACCAGCTATCAAGGCAATCTTCAGTGCCATCATTCCCATAGTGCCAGCAATAATAATTTGCCAATTAGCGGCCAATGTAATTGGGTCTAGTGTCATGCCGACACTCATGAAGAACAGGCCCAGCAATAGCCCGCGAAACGGCAAAACATCGGCCTCAACCTGATGGCGGTATTCGGATTCCGATAACATTACACCCGCAATAAAAGCCCCCATAGCCATGGACAACCCGATTTGTTCCATCGCCCAGGCAAAACCAAGAACCAAAAGAAGAGCGGCAGCAACAAAGGCGTCTGAATTTTTGCTGCGGGCGATAGCGTGCAAAATTGGGTTGATTGCATAATGCCCAACAATAAGCACGGCCAAGAAAATAAAAACTGATTCCAAAACCGCAAGGCCCATCAATTCGTTTGGGTCGATGGTTTCAGCACCCAGTATTGAAATAACCACCATTAGCGGGACAACGGCTAAATCTTGAAACAAAAGTATTGCAAAGCTAGAACGACCCCAGCGCGAAGACATCTGGTTTTCATCGCTTAAAATTTGCAGACCGAAAGCGGTGGACGACAAGGCCAGACCAAACCCAATGATGAATGATTGGGCGTAATCAGTGCCAATAATAAAATGGCTGGCGCCCGCCAATATAATGCCGGTTATTATTACTTGCGCGCCACCAAACCCAAACACCATTCGGCGCATAACCCATAGGCGCTTGGGCTTTATTTCAATACCAATCAAAAACAATAAAAAAACAACGCCAAGTTCACCAATATGGCGCATGTTATCGGGGTCTTGAACCAATGCAAGACCGGCAGGCCCAACCACCGCACCAGCCGCCAAATAGCCCAATACCGAACCAAGGCCTAAACGGTTGAACAAGAGCACGGCCGTAACAGCGGCGGCTAATAATGATAGTATTTCAACCATGCCCTACCTTTTTATTGGCTGTTTATTATTTGCACTACATTTTCATTATCTTAGCAAAATTTGGCCAATACCCCACGAAATTTTATGAATAGCAAATTGTCGCGATCTGGTGTTGGAAAGCCTTTATTTCACGTTGGTTCTGGATGACGCAAAATTGAAACCAGCCTGAGCATGAACCGGGTGGTAAGATCGCCCGCATGATAATAATTTCCAAATAAAGCTGTTAATTACAAGGAAACCGGACGTGAAAGCATCGAAAATAATGGATAGCCAAGACTGGGGCTTGCTAATAATGCTTTCGGTTTTATGGGGTGGCGCTTTCTTCTTTGCCGGTGTTGCCGTTA
>JAOUJU010000327.1 GCA_029883045.1 Rhodospirillaceae bacterium | reverse complement strand
CCATTGATAGGTCTTGAAAAAAATCGGGTGCAAATGGTTAACAAAACCTAAGGACATACCCGGTAATGAGCAAAAAATCACGATTCGTGAATACCCCATTATGCCCGGCCCACGGCCAGTAATCCAGTAACTATGCCCACACCGCCAGCAAGAAATAATTATTCGACTTAATTATTCGACTTAATTATTCGACTGCGCGAACTTCCTGAACATCGGGAACATAATGACGCAGCATATTTTCGATGCCATTTTTAAGGGTCATGGTCGAACTTGGGCAACCGGCACAAGCGCCTTGCATGTGCAAATAAACAATACCGTCTTCAAAAGATTTAAAAACAATATCACCACCATCTTGCGCTACTGCCGGGCGAACACGGGTTTCGATCAATTCTTTGATTTGTTTTACCACTTCGCTGTCATCAGCGCCGTCATCCACGGCGGCACCAGCGCCCGCCATGACTGCTTCACCTTGGGTGAAATGGTCCATCACTGCGGCCAATACACGTGGACGCAAAACGTCCCATTCGTGTGAGCCCCGGGTCACGGTTATGAAGTCCGAGCCCAAAAAAACGCCCTCAACACCATCAATGGCAAAAAGGCGAAGGGCCAACGGCGAGGCTTCGGCATCAGCCTGTTTGGTAAAGTTGGCAGTGCCCGAGCCCATTACCTGACAACCAGGAAGGAATTTAAGTGTTTCCGGGTTTGGGGTAGCTTCGGTTTGAATAAACATGTGGTGGCTCCGTTTTAAAAAATTGAAATCTGTTATGTAAGCGTTACCCTAAAAGATGGGCTTAAAGCGCTATATTTTCAACCCATATGGCAGTGTGGATATTGGTCCCATAGGTAATTTTACCCTTAAGCCCTTAGAAAGCCGATAATATCTTGCACTTCGTTTAGTACTGGCTCGGCCATTTTACGGGCCCGCTCGCTACCATCGCGCAAAACTTCATCCACATAAGCACCATCAGCCATAAGGCGGCGCATTTCATCTTGGATGGGGCTGAGCTTGGCCACGGCCAAATCTGCCAGATTTTGTTTAAAAGCAGCAAAACCATCACCGCTAAATTGGGTCAGCACCGCATCGGTGGTGGTCTCACTAAGGGCTGCATAAATACCCACAAGGTTTGCTGCCTCGGCACGGCCTTCTAGACCTTTTGAATTTTCTGGCAGTGGTTCGGTATCGGTTTTTGCTTTTCTTATTTTTTTTGCAATGTCGTCTGCGCTGTCGGTCATGTTAATACGCGAAAGTTCCGACTGGTCAGATTTAGACATTTTTTTAGTGCCGTCTTTTAGGCTCATTACCCTGGTTGCTTCACCAAAAATAAGCGGTTCGGGCAAGGGGAAAAAATCCACCTTAAAATCGTTGTTGAATTTTTGTGCAATATCACGGGTCAGCTCAAGATGCTGTTTTTGGTCTTCGCCAACTGGAACGTGGGTTGCGCGGTACAACAAAATATCAGCCGCCATCAGGTTAGGATAAGCATAAAGCCCAACGGATGCATTTTCTTTATGCTTGCCCGCCTTTTCCTTGAACTGGGTCATGCGGTTAAGCCAGCCCATACGCGCCACACAATTAAATATCCACGCCAATTCGGAATGGGCTGAAACTTGGCTTTGATTAAATATAATATTCTTCTTCGGATCGATGCCTGCGGCTAAAAGCCCGGCGGTTACTTCGCGGGTATTAGCGCGAAGCTGATCTGGTTCTTGCCACATGGTTATGGCGTGCAAATCAACTACACAAAAAAGACATTCGTAATCATTTTGTAAATTAACCCAGTTGCGAATTGCCCCAAGGTAATTACCAAGATGCAGGTTGCCAGTGGGTTGAACGCCAGAAAAAATACGGTTCATCAGATTTTCCCTTCCGTTTGGACCGGATGAGTTAAGTAAATAATGTTTCAGCGCGGTTATGGCGCGAAAGCCACAAAATAGTCAACCCCACCGTGATTACGCCGTGATTGCGCCGTGATTGCACTGTGATTTAAGTGCGCTTTTTAACCAGCGATTTGATTTCAGCAATTTTTACCGCCCCAGCGGCCAGAACCGCCGCCACATAAACAATAGCCCCAACTGCAACCACCAAGGCCAAGGCGCTGGCCTGCATTAATAGCGCGCCACTAAACATATCGCTCAATAACAAAAGCAGGCCCCAAATAACCGCAGCCATTATAATGGTTGCCACAATTTGGCGCGGTACATGTTTTTTAAACCGCTGATCAAATGCAAAATGGCCCCGACGCATCAACACCCAAGCCAACAACCCGGCATTAACCCAACTAGCACTGACCGTAGCGGCGGCAATGCCGACATGGGCAAATGGTTTCATCAATAAAAGATTAAGCACCAAATTAAGCACCAAACAAAGAACCCCAATTTTTATCGGAGT
>JAOUJU010000052.1 GCA_029883045.1 Rhodospirillaceae bacterium | reverse complement strand
AGCTTTATCAATCGAAGACATAATCGAAGACGCCAGAAATGGACGCATGTTTGTTCTGGTCGATGACGAAGACCGTGAAAACGAAGGCGATCTGGTAATTCCTGCACAAATGGCAACACCAGAAGCGGTAAATTTCATGGCCAAATATGGTCGCGGGCTTATTTGCCTGACGCTTACCAGCAAACGGGTGCGTGAACTTGATATTCCACCCATGGCCAAAAATAACGATAGTCGACATTCGACCGCGTTTACGGTTTCTATTGAAGCACGCGAAGGAATTTCAACCGGCATTTCCGCATCTGACCGCGCACGCACAATTGCGGTTGCAACCGACACAAGCAAAGGCAAGGTAGACATAGTTTCGCCTGGCCACGTGTTTCCTTTGGAGGCACGCGATGGCGGCGTTTTGGTTCGCGCCGGACACACCGAGGCTGCGGTAGATATTGCGCGCCTAGCAGGGCTAAACCCGTCAGGTGTAATCTGTGAAATAATGAACGAAGACGGCACCATGGCACGAATGCCTGATCTAATTCCATTTGCTGAAAAGCATGGCCTTAAAATAGCAACCATTGCTGATCTTATTGCGTTTCGTTTAAAGTATGATCATCTGGTTGAACGTCAATCGGAAAATTATTTTACTTCAGTTTATGGGGATGGTTTTAAAAAAATTACCTATAAAAGCTATCCCGATGAATTAATTCATACGGCATTAGTTAAGGGTGATGTAACGTCCGGTGAGCCGGTTCTGGTTCGGATGCACGCCTTGGATATTGCTAGCGACGTATTGGGCGATGCCAAATCTGGCAAGGCCGGTCTGCTGGGTGCCTCAATCAAGGCTGTATCTGCTGAGGGCAGGGGTGCGATTGTTGTGTTGCAACCGGGCGGTTACAAGATGGCCGCGCAATCCACAGACGAAAATAGCAATAACAAAAATGGCGAACAGCTAAGAAGCTATGGCGTCGGCGCACAAATACTTATGGATTTAGGTATTCATAAAATGGAGCTTCTTTCCAACACCGAACGAACCATCGTTGGTCTGGAAGGTTATGGATTGAAGGTAGCGGGACGCAGGGCAATACCTGAGAACACCTAAAATAATACTTAAGGAGAAAAATAATGACAAAGGTGCTTGTGGTTCAGGCTCGTTTTTACGAACAAATTGCCGATGAGCTAGTTTCAGGTGCAAGCGAAACATTAAAATCGGCCCACGTTGATTTTAATGTAATGGAGGTTCCCGGCGCATTTGAGATACCCGGCGCAATTTCCATCGCTGCTGAATCTGGATTGTACGATGGGTTTGTTGCCCTTGGTTGTGTCATCCGCGGTGAAACATCGCATTACGATTATGTAGCTGGCGAAAGTGCGCGCGCGCTAATGGATTTATCCCTCGAAGGTGTTGCGCTAGGTAATGGAATTTTAACCGTTGAAAATAGCGAACAAGCAATGGTTCGTGCCAAAGTGGATAAAAAGAACAAAGGTGCCGATGCGGCCAATGCGTGTTTGCGCATGATAGAAATTCGTGACCAGTTGTTGGCTGATCTTGACGCATGACAACCGAAAAAAACAAAACCAGCGGATTTGATCCGCGCAAACGATCCGCCGCTAGGCTTGCCGCGGTTCAGGCTTTATATGAAATTGAAATTTCAGGTGCCGAAATAGACCCAGTGGTGCAAGATTTTCTGGCAAAGCGTTGGGCACAACCGGCAATTGAAGATGATGGCAGTGAAGTTGAGATGGCTGAATTTGATGCTTCTTTTTTTAGTGAAATTGTCAGGGGAGCACAGGCAAATTCGACATCATTGGATGAAATGATTGAAGGCACGCTACAAAACGAATGGACCTTGCCCAGAATAGAGACGTTGTTAAAATGTATGTTGCGTGCAGGTATATATGAATTGGCGCACCATTCAGAAATCCCTAAAAGTGTGGTTATCAATGAATATATGGATGTCGCAAACGCATTTTATACCGAAGGTGAGCCTAAAATGCTCAACGGTATTTTAGATAAATTGGCCAAAGTTCTTCGCGAACCGGATTAAATCCATGGGCGAGAAAAAAACTTCTATAAAATCAATTGGTGAATTCGATTTAATCGCCAAGTACTTTATGCCGTTAGCGAATGATTGCGACGGTGCTTTTTCGTTGCTAGATGATGGCGCGGTTTTAGATATCCCAGAAGACGAAAGCATTGTTGTCACTACCGATTGCTTGGTTGAGGGGGTACATTTTCTTCATTCAATATCACCCGAACACGTTGCAACCCGTGCCCTTGGCGCAAATTTATCTGATCTTGCCGCAATGGGGGCAACGCCTAGGTGGATATTTCTTAGTTTACAGTTGCCTGAAAGCAAAAACGAACAGTGGGTGTCAGGGTTTGCAAAATCACTTGGAAAAATGATGGGCAGGTTCGGGGTCTCGCTTGCAGGGGGCGATACGGTTTCGACTGTAGGCGCGATGGGCGTCACCATAACTGCAATTGGTAGCATAAAAAAAGGCTCAGCCCTGAGGCGTTCTGGGGCAAAGCCAGGTGATGAAATATGGGTAAGCGGAACTCTTGGCGATGCTGATTTAGGGCTTGGGTTTTTGAAAAAAAACCATTTAAACGCAGATTTAAGCGATACGGAAAGCATAAATCATTTAATCAATCGTCACCTTTGCCCGGAACCAAGGGTTGCACTTGGAAAAAGCCTTTGTGAAAATGCCATTTCAACTGCGTGCATTGATATATCGGATGGCTTGCTTGCAGACCTTGGCCATATTTGTGCGGTGTCAAATGTTTCTGCAACGATAAACATGTGCGATGTACCGCTTTCGCTTGCCGCAAAAAAATTGTTTGCAGGTAATATAGACAATGCGCAGATGTCCGCCCTTGGTGGTGGTGATGATTATGAGCTTTTGTTTTGCTCGGGTCCTGAAAATTCCAGCAAAATAGCTGCGCTAGGAAAATCTATACCCCTTAGTAAGATTGGGGTTATATCTGAAAAATCTTTGGATAACACCCCAGCAGTAAAGGTGGTAGGTCAAGATGGCAGACTTATTGAGGTTAATCACCATGGCTGGGAACATCTAAAATAATAGTTATTACAGGGTGTTAAGTGGTAAAACTTTGGTTATAATGTCATAGCTGAACAATAATAATATTTTCCGCTCTGACGGATAAATTTTTATATGGAACAAATATAACCATGCGCAAAATTGGAATTGCATTTGCCGTAATGCTAATGATTGCCGGTGGTGTTTTTAGTGCATTAAAAACATTTGAAGTAGGACCGTTCGAAAAAACCGCAGAGCAATTGGCTTTGGAAGCATCACAGCAATCCTCTACAGATAAAAAAATAACCGCATTTGGCTCTAAGCCTTATTATCTTGAGATGGACCCTTTGTTAATCCCCGTTTTTCAGGGTAACGAATTGGCCGGAACAATTCAGATTATTTATAAGATGGAAGTCTTTGGCAACGAAAACTACAAGTCAGTTGAAAAACTAAGGACTAAACTTGGTGACGCGCTCATTAAGGATTTTACCTATTATATTCCACGAACTTTAAGAAAAAACCAAACCCTTGATATCCCCCTTATTAAATATCGCCTAAAGATGGTGGCCGATAAGGTTTTGGGTAAGGATGTGGTTTCTGATGCCATAATTCAAGGAATGACCCAGATAGCCCCAGGTGGCGGTTAACATTTAACGCCCGATTAGTCCTATGCAATAATTTGATAACACAGGCCCGTCATGCCTGTATTGTTGCCATTTTGCTCCGGTTCTGTCAGTTTATCTGCGGTTTTAAAGTGGTGTCCGATTCTCGGTCAGTATCCACCATTAAGTGCTTAAGTTAATTAAATTGGGGAGTATTCGATGTCATCCACATATTATTTGGTATTAGCTTGCGGCGCCATCGCAGTTGCTTATGGTGCGATTGCAATTAAATCAATCATGTCGTTACCGGCCGGCAACGAGCGCATGCAAGAAATTGCTGCTGCAGTTCAAGAAGGGGCCGGTGCTTATCTTAAGCGTCAGTACACAACAATCGGTGTTGTTGGAATTGTGGTTTGTGCATTGCTTGCGTGGCGCCTTGGCGCACCGGTTGCAATCGGTTTTGCTATTGGTGCAATTTTATCAGGTGTGACTGGTTTTATTGGAATGCATGTTTCGGTTCGCGCCAACGTTCGCACCGCCGAGGCAGCAAGATCCAAAGGGCTTGGACCGGCAATGGATGTTGCCTTTAAATCTGGTGCCATAACCGGATTGTTGGTTGTTGGCCTTGGTCTACTTGGTGTGGCCGGATATTACATGTACATGCGCACTGTTTACGACCCAACCACGTCTAGTGGTGTTCGTCATATACTCGAAGCATTGGTTGCACTTAGCTTTGGTGCTTCACTTATTTCTATATTCGCCCGTCTTGGTGGCGGTATTTTCACCAAAGGTGCTGACGTTGGTGGCGATTTAGTCGGTAAGGTTGAGGCCGGCATCCCCGAAGATGATCCCCGCAACCCAGCTACCATTGCTGATAACGTTGGTGATAACGTTGGTGATTGTGCTGGCATGGCGGCCGATTTGTTTGAAACATATGCGGTTACTATTGTTGCAACAATGTTGCTTGGCGGAATTTTCTTTACAGGCGCAGCACAGGAAGAACTGATGTTGTTTCCGCTTGTTATTGGTGGTGTGTGTATTGCCGCATCGGTTATTGGCACATTCTTTGTTAAGCTCGGTGCTAATAACAGCGTTATGGGCGCGCTTTACAAAGGCTTTATCGCCACCGCGGTTATATCCGCAATATTAATTGGTGGTGTTATTTCCATGACAATGGGATGGGATGCTACCTACACAACCAGTACCGGAATAACCTTTGGTTCGATGGACCTTTATGTTTCCTCGCTTACCGGCCTTGCTGTTACTGGTTTACTGGTATGGATTACCGAATACTACACCGGAACAAACTTCCGTCCGGTCAAAAGCGTGGCCGCCGCATCAACAACCGGGCACGGCACCAACGTTATCCAGGGTCTTGCCGTTTCAATGGAAGCAACCGCATTACCGGTTTTGATAATTTGCGGTGCAATTATTGTTACCTACATGAGTGCAGGATTATTTGGCATTTCCATTGCCGCTACTACCATGCTGGCTTTGGCTGGTACCGTGGTGGCGCTTGATGCCTTTGGTCCTGTTACCGATAACGCAGGCGGTATTGCCGAAATGGCTGATCTACCGGAAGATGTTCGTAAAATTACCGACACCCTAGATGCTGTTGGTAACACCACAAAAGCAGTTACCAAGGGCTATGCCATTGGTTCGGCTGGTTTAGCGGCGTTGGTTTTGTTTGCCGCCTACACCGAAGATTTGGGGCATTATTTCCCCGATGTGGTTGTCAATTTCAGCCTACAAAACCCTTATGTGGTTGTTGGCCTGTTTATTGGTGGGTTGTTGCCTTATATGTTTGGTGGCATGTCGATGATGGCCGTTGGCCGCGCTGCCGGTTCAGTGGTGGTTGAGGTTCGTCGCCAGTTCAAGGAAATCCCCGGCATTATGGAAGGTACCGGCAAGCCAGATTACGCGGCTTGCGTTGATATCCTTACTAAAGCGGCAATCAAGGAAATGGTTGTACCAAGTTTACTTCCGGTGCTTGCGCCAGTTGCAATTTATTATGCCGTTAATGCAATTGCCGGGCAGGGTGCTGCCTTTAGCGCACTGGGCGCGATGCTTTTAGGAACAATTGTAACCGGGTTATTTGTTGCTATTTCAATGACCGCTGGAGGCGGTGCGTGGGATAACGCCAAAAAGCTTATTGAAGATGGCGCACACGGTGGCAAGGGATCGGAAGCACACAAGGCAGCTGTTACCGGTGATACCGTTGGCGATCCTTACAAGGATACATCAGGGCCAGCGGTGAACCCGCTAATAAAAATTGTAAACATTGTTGCAATTTTACTGTTGGCGATTATTGCCTGATTTGTAATCCTTGCTAACTACAAAAATAAAAACCCCGAGATTTTTTCTCGGGGTTTTTTATTGGGAAGTGGTTAAATTATTTTCCGAACCTTCCTACGTTGGCTATCATCTGTTCAATAAACGACATCTTGTTACCCGCTGTTTGCGTTTTGCGCTCTACCGGGATTACCAATTGCGATTCTTCAAGGCCGGTTATTTTTTTGTCTATCAGTTTTCCATTATCATCAAAACTAAGGGCAAGAATAATTCTTTCTTTTACCTCAGCCTCAAGAAAGGCAACTGATTCATCTTTTTCGTAAATATAATACCATGTTTCTTGGCCAAAGCTCGCGGTGTTGGATGGCGATCCTAGGGCAAAAAGAACATCATCACGGCTTGATGATCCTGGCTCAACTGATGCAATCTGTGCTTCGCTCAAGACGGCACCGCGATTGCTAATTCTTGAACCGCAACCCGCAGCCGAAATAGCCACAGAACTGATGGCCACGAAAAGCACCAATTGGCGTGCGCTGCGCTGTATTTTAAATTGTGATTTTGCTATAGCTTTCATTGGAATACATATTTGGCCCTGAATCGGGCTCACGTCAACAGTTACGACAATTAATAGGCAATACATAGCATATGTTAAAGGCAATGTTAAATATGATTGGGCTTCTTCGCCCATCCAGCGCTGCAGCGAGCATTTATGACGCTGCCGTAAACGAGGCCCGCCGGGAAGAATACTATGGCCTAATAGGCGTTCCCAATACACTGGATGGCAGATTTGACATGATTGCCCTTATCGTTTCGCTTGCCCTTGGGCGTGTTGGCAAAATCCCAAAAAAGGGAAGTGCCCTGGGTCAGGAAATATTTGATATAATGTTTGCCGATATGGAGCAGAATCTACGTGAGATTGGGGTATCTGATGAGGGGATGAAATACAGGATTCGCGAAATGGCAGGCGGATTCATGGGTAGAATGCGAACCTATGGCAGGTTGAGTGAAAATAAGGATGGCCTCGAGTTCGGAAAATTGCTTGAACAGTGGAACCTTGCTATTTCAAGAAATATATTTCGTAACGATGATGGGGTTGCCCCAACCAGCGCAGAGTTAAGCCAAAGGGTTGTTAATATTAATTCACTTTTGAACGATCTAGATGATGTTGATATAGCTAAGGGAAAAATACATTTCCCTGATTTTTAATTTTGATTTATTAGAGCCTGCATGATTGATAAAAATCCACATTCCCAAGAAGATTACGAGCTTTCACGCATAATATCCGTGAAGGATACAATGTCATCACCGGGCCCGGTTGATATAGAAATAATTGCCGACCAAGGCGAGCTTGCGGCCCTAGCCAAAAGGTTTGATCTTGTGGAAATTTCATCACTAAGTGCAAATGTTAGGCTTGCTGCTATTGGGCCAATTGCAACGGGGGCAAAAGATGGTGACATGTCGCCCGATATATTGGCACAGGTAGATTTCAAGGCTAACTTGACACAAACCTGCTCAGTAACCCTAGAGCCTATAAGCGATGAAATTGAGGCGCATATATCGCAGATATTTTCCCCCAGATGGCAGTCTGCTCTGGCGGACGAATCTGAGGATTCTGAAGAAGATGGCGAATTCATTGAAATTACGGATATTGATGCCATCATTGATATAATTCCAGACCCGCCGGAACCAATAATTAACGGTAAAATTAATATTGGAGAGTTTATTGCCGAAGAGTTGGCGGTAAGGATTAACCCGTTTCCCAGAAAAAAAGGTGTGGAATTTGAATGGGTTAACGATAATTTGGACGATTCTGACGGATCATTAAACCCATTTTCAGCCCTCAAAGCCCTTAAAGGTGGCCTTGAAAATGCCAATAAACCAAAGAAATAATGCGCTCAAGGCCATGTAACCGCTTGCCCTTGTCACCTTTTTTGGTTTATACACCACCGCTTAAGTCCCCGAACGGGCTAAATGTACAAATGCACTGAAGGTATTAGAAAATGGCTGTTCCTAAGAAAAAAACCTCTACATCCAAGCGCAATATGCGCCGCGCACATGACGGCCTGAAGGCACAAAGCTACGCTGAATGCCCATCGTGCGGCGAAATCAAACGCCCACACCACGTCTGCGCTTCATGTGGTCAATACGATAATCGTGAAGTTCTCAAATCAGGCGATGCGGCTTAAGTCAGCCCCCGGTTGAGGCTGTCCCCCTAGGGCTGTAAGGTCATATCCGTGTCTCAGCAAATTACACTTTCTATTGATGCTATGGGTGGCGATAACGCGCCGCATATGGTCGTTGACGGAATGGCCATAGCGCTTGAAACAATTTCCAATGTTAACTTTCATCTTTATGGTGACAGCTTCAAATTAAAAGAGCTGCTGGCCAATTATCCAGATGTAATGGAAGTAACCGAAGTTCATCATACTACCGACGTGGTTAGCAATGATGAAAAACCCGGTGTTGCGCTTCGTTCCGGCAGACAATCTAGTATGCGCCTTGCAATCAATGCCGTCGGCGATGGGTTGGCTGGCGGGGTTGTTTCGGCTGGTAACACTGGTGCGCTTATGGCGATGGCAAAGTTTGTGATGAAAACTCTTCCCGGCATAGACCGTCCGGCCATTGCAAGTTATTACCCAACAATGACCGGTGAAAGTGTAATGCTTGATCTTGGTGCAAACATCCAATGCGATGCGGAAAACCTTGTGCAGTTTGCGGTTATGGGCGAAGTATTTGCACGCTATGTTCTGGACATAAAACAACCATCCATTGGCATTCTTAATGTTGGTACCGAAGTTTTAAAAGGAAATGATTCGGTAAAACAAGCAGCAGCAATTTTGCGCCAAACAAATTTACCAATTAAATTTCATGGTTTTGTAGAAGGTGACGATATCGGAAAGGGTACGGTTGATGTAGTGGTGACCGATGGCTTTACTGGTAATGTCGCGCTAAAAACCATAGAGGGCACAGCAAAACTTTTTGCCGGCGCCCTAAAGGAAGAGCTAAAAAGATCAGTCCTTGGTAAAATAGGGGCCTTAATCGCAAAGCCAGCAATTGATGCTTTTCGTAACAGATTTGACCCTAGGCGCTATAATGGTGCCATGTTCTTGGGCCTAAATGGTATTTGTGTAAAAAGCCACGGTGGAACTGATTCATTCGGTTTTGCCAATGCAATTATTGCGGCACATGAAATGGTTTCTGATGGGCTAAATGATGGCATTAAAGAAGATTTTGCCAGGTTTAATGACGAGCACCACAATTTTTCTAACATTCAAGCGGATGATTAAATGGCGATTGTTTCACGCATAATTGGTACCGGATCGCACCTTCCGGAAAAGATCATCACCAATGATGAGCTTTCTAAAAAAGTAGACACCTCGGATGAATGGATAACCGAACGCACCGGAATTCGCGAACGCCGAATTGCCAAAGAGGGTGAATCAACATCGATACTTGCGTTTCAGGCAGCCGAAAACGCACTTGAGGCTGCGGGAATATCATCAACCGATATTGACGTAATAATTGTTGCCACCACCACACCGGATAATACATTTCCATCCACCGCAACCAAGGTGCAGGCGATGCTTGGCATGAGCCACGGTTACGGTTTTGATATTCAGGCAGTTTGTTCTGGATTTATTTATGCGCTTTCGGTTGCCGATGGAATGATACGCTCCGGT
>JAOUJU010000326.1 GCA_029883045.1 Rhodospirillaceae bacterium | reverse complement strand
GAACGTCTGGGCACAACTGGCGTTGGTCATGGAATTGCCATACCGCACGGCAAACTGGCCAGCCTTGATCGCCTTTACGGTATGTTTGCCCGCCTTGATCAGCCAATTGATTTCAATTCAATTGATGAACATCCGGTAGACATTATTTTTCTATTGTTGGCGCCCGAAACTGCTGGTGCCGATCACCTTAAGGCACTTGCCCGGGTATCGCGTTTATTGCGCGATAACGATGTCTGTGAAAAGCTTCGCGAAACAGAAGAGCCAGAAGCCCTTTTTGCGCTTCTAACCGACGGTTCATCATCGCAAGCGGCCTGACGGACCCCGATGAACAAAGGGCCAAAGCGCCTAGTAAGATGCCTTGTTTCAAACAAACATATATTGCGCACGCATAAATATTGATGCTGTTACTTGGCCAGCGTTAAATAAATTAGTGTGCGCTAAGTGGTTCCAGCTCATTTTGCCGTACGGTGATAATGGCGGTATCTCTGTTATCAACAGTCGCAAGTTCTGTGCCGTCTGCTGCAAAAATACCATAAAGGCTTTCACCGTTTTGGTTTATTGAACGAACGTAAGCAACGTCCTCAATTCCCCAAGAAGCTAGGTCAAACCGTGCAAGCCAATGTGGTTTGTCGGCAATCCCAAGAGCTGAGTTTGTGCTTGTGGTACTGGTAGTCGGGTGGTGGGTCATCCTTCTAATGCTCCTTCCCGGTTTCTGAACAGTACAAATTAACGCACGCCTGTATGAATAATAGGTAAAGATTATTAAAAATATGGGGGGTGGTGTTCTGCCCGTTAGCCTTCGGCGTCAATGTCTATTGTTTTGCTGGGCTTTGGGTCGGCTTTCTCAATTTTGATAGAACGCACTTCGGGTTCATGAACCGGACGGTCAAGATCAACGTGCAATAATCCATTATCCATGGTGGCGCCGGAAATTTCTATTCCTTCAGCAAGAACAAAAGTGCGTTGGAATTGGCGTTTGGCTATGCCGCGATGAATAAAAACACGGCCCTCGTCGGATTTTGAACATTTACCGCGAACCACCAATTGGGCATCTTCAACTGTGACGGCAAGGTCATCCATGGTAAAACCCGCCACTGCCAATGAAATTCTTAATCTATTTTCACCCACCTGTTCAATGTTGTACGGCGGATAGCCTTCGCCCGATGCCTTGGCGGCACTTTCTAACATGCGCTCTAGATGTTCAAAGCCTAATAAGAACGGACTATTAAATGCAATATTGCGGGACATTAAATTTCTCCTCTGGCCAGTAAATGAGCGAGAATAAAACTGGAATAATTATTATCTATCCAAATTACCAATAGTTGCACGCTATCTAATTTAGTCGCCCTTTTTAAACAAGGCACGAACAAAAACAAAAAATCAGCATACATAATCTATTATGATGGCGGTCACATGGGATTTGTCAATAATTGGTATATAAATATTTACCAAATATCAGGCAAAATAAAGACTTGGTATTTCGGGGTATAGACATGATTAGGCCAATCTAAAAATATGAATAACGGGGAAATTGAAAAAAAATCAAATGAAACACCATCGTTAAATGTGGTCATGCTTTCCACGTTAGTCGCGGGTGCTGTGTTTTCGCTTGATCTGTTATTGCCTATGGGGGTTGCCAACGGCACGCTTTATGTTGCCCTAGTATTGATGGGTTGGTGGTATCCGCAACGCAAACATATTTTTGTTCTAGCTTTAATTAGCACCGTTCTTGTTGTTGTTGGCCACAGTGTCGGGCCCGAAAACCACAACGACCATGTTTTAGCTGCAATCATCAACCGAATTTATGCGCTTATTATTATTTGGATTTTAGCGTTTATTGAAAACTATGCGCGCAAAAAAAGCGATTTGTTGGAAAATGCACAACTAAATGTCATCCAAGCAAGGGATAATGCTGAAAACGCAAACAAGGCAAAATCAGAATTTCTTTCATCAATGAGCCACGAACTAAGAACGCCAATGAATGCAATCATCGGGTTTAGCGAGATGATACAACATGGAACTGTCGGAAAAATTAGCAGACAACAAAAAGAATATATGGGCTATATATTGCAAAGCAGCCAACATCTTTTAAAATTGATAAATGATGTGCTGGAACTTTCAAAAATAGAAAGTGGTGTTGTTGCTATAAACCTAGAAGATATCAATGTTATTAATGTTCTTAACGAAGCAATTCGCCAGCTACAAACGAATGCGACACATAAAAATATTTCTATAAATTTAAATTCCGACGTAACAGATAAATATTTAACGACATGCGCAATCTATGTCGATCCGCTAAGATTTCGACAAGTAATCGTAAACATTATTTCCAATGCAATTAAATATAACCGCGAAGGCGGCAAAGTAGATATACTTTGCACTCGCGAAGATGGCGATATA